>CAMPHE010000058.1 GCA_946885815.1 uncultured Arenimonas sp. | reverse complement strand
GTGGCGCCGACTGAAAAGCCGTTGCGCTCCTCGCCGATCGACTGGTCCCCGGTCACGCTCGATTCCGGCGAGGCGTGGGTCAGCTGCGAACTCGACTACGCGGCGCACGGTGACGGCGAGCCCGTGGCGGCCCTCGACCGCGAGTCGCTCGATGTGCTGCTGGGCGCCTGCGCCGATCGCGGCGTGATGCGCCTGCGCTATCGCGGCCGCATCGCCGCCGATTTCACCGCGCTGGTCGAGCGGATCACCGAGGTGGCCAACGCGCTAGGCATCCGCAAGCGCGTGCTCGACATCGATTCCGCCGGTGGCCTGGTCGAAGACGCGATCCGCGCCGGCGACTTCATCGCCGGGTCGCGCTGGATGATCTGGGTCCGTGAGGATTCGATGTGCCACAGCAGTTGCGTGTTCCTGCTGAGTGCCGGCGACGTGCGTCGCATCGCCGGCAAGGTCGGCATCCACCGCATCATCCGCCTGAGTTCCTCGGTCTCGACGCGCGCCGACCTCAACGCCGAACTGCGGCTGGTCCACGGCCGCGTGCGCGACTACCTCGAGCGCAACGGCACCAGCGTGGCCGTCGCCGACCTGATGATGGCGGTGCCCAACCGCAATCTGCGCCTGCTGACCGACGACGAACTGCTGCGGTTCGGGCTCGACGGCGTCAACCCGGCGCAGGACGATCTCGACCGCCTGCGCCTGCAGCGCGAATGCGGCGACGAATTCGTCTCGCGTCGCGACGCGTTCGCCCGTGCGTTCGACCGCAAGTGCCGCACCAAGGCCGGGGAGCTGGAGGAACTCAACGCCTGCGGACTCGCCCTGCGCAGGGAATTCGGATTCCCGGATCCCGACTGCCCGGCCGAAAGCCCGTTGTCGGAATTCGACCTCGCGCAGGAGGAGCCGGCGCCCGACCCGGCACTGTCCGCGGGCGCCGCGGACGCCAGCGGCACGGAATGATCGCGGCCGCACACACGAAAACGCCCGCGCATGGCGGGCGTTCTTCAATCAGTGGCGCCCGAAGTTGGACTCGAACCAACGACCCCCTGATTAACAGTCAAGTGCTCTAACCGGCTGAGCTATTCGGGCGGGGACGCGCATTTTACCCGACGCGCCCCGGGGGTCAACCGCGGCCGATCCTTCACGGTCCCGGGGCCGGGCCCGGCCGAAGATCGGCCGGTGTCTATACTCGACGGTCGCCCCCGCGCCGCTTCGCCCGCCCATGTCCGAACGCTTCGAACTCGTCTCGCCCTTCGAGCCTGCCGGCGACCAGCCGGCCGCGATCGAACGCCTCGTCGCCGGATTCGAGGCCGGCCTGGCGCGGCAGACGGTTCTCGGCGTCACCGGGTCGGGCAAGACGTTCACGATCGCCAACGTGATCGAGCGCGTGCAGAAGCCGACGCTGGTGATGGCGCCCAACAAGACGCTCGCGGCGCAGCTCTACGGCGAGTTCAAGTCGTTCTTCCCGAACAACTCGGTGGAGTATTTCGTCAGCTACTACGACTACTACCAGCCCGAGGCGTACATCCCGTCGACCGACACGTTCATCGAGAAGGACAGCAACGTCAACGAGCACATCGAGCAGATGCGGCTGTCGGCGACGAAGTCGCTGCTGGAGCGGCGTGACGCGATCGTGGTCGCGTCGGTGTCGGCGATCTACGGCCTCGGTGATCCGAACGAGTACTTCCGGATGGTCCTGCACCTGGTGAAAGGCGATCGCATCGACCAGCGCGAACTGATCCGCCGCGTCACCGAGATGCAGTACCGCCGCAACGACACCGAACTCGTACGCGGCGCGTTCCGCGTGCGAGGAGAGGTGATCGACGTGCACCCGGCGGAGTCCGAGATCGAGGCGCTGCGCATCGAGCTGTTCGACGGCGAGATCGAGGCCCTGTCGATGTTCGACCCGTTGACTGGCCACGTGACGAAGAAGCTGCAGCGCTTCACGCTGTACCCGAAATCGCATTATGTGACCACGCGCAAGACGGTGCTGGAGGCGATCGAGACGATCAAGGTCGAGTTCAGCGCGCGGATGGAGGAGCTGTACAAGGCCAACAAGCTGATCGAGGCGCAGCGCCTGCAGCAGCGCACGATGTACGACCTGGAGATGATGGCCGAAGTCGGGTTCTGCTCCGGCATCGAGAACTACAGCCGTCACCTGACGGGGCAGATGCCCGGCGAACCGCCGCCGTGCCTGTTCGACTACCTGCCGCCGGACGCGCTGCTGGTCGTCGACGAATCGCATGTCACGGTTCCGCAGGTCGGCGCGATGTACAAGGGTGACCGCTCGCGCAAGGAGACGCTGGTCGAGTTCGGCTTCCGTCTGCCGTCGGCACTGGACAACCGGCCGTTGAAGTTCGAGGAATGGGAGCGCCGCTCGCCGCGCACGATCTTCGTGTCGGCGACGCCGGGCAAGTACGAATTCGAGCAGTCGGGCGAGCAGGTGGTCGAACTGGTGGTGCGGCCGACCGGTCTGATCGATCCGCCGGTGGAGATCCGGCCCGTCGCCACCCAGGTCGACGACCTGCTGTCGGAGATCAACGAACGGGTGAAGCAGGGCGACCGCGTGCTGGTGACGACACTGACCAAGCGCATGGCCGAGAACCTCACCGACTACCTCGCCGAGCACGGCGTCCGCGTGCGCTACCTGCACAGCGACGTCGACACTGTCGAGCGCGTCGAGATCATCCGCGACCTGCGCCTCGGCGTGTTCGACGTGCTGGTGGGCATCAACCTGCTGCGCGAAGGCCTCGACATGCCCGAGGTGTCGCTGGTCGCGATCCTCGACGCCGACAAGGAAGGCTTCCTGCGCTCGACCGGCTCGCTGATCCAGACGATCGGCCGCGCGGCGCGCAACGTGCGCGGCAAGGCGATCCTGTACGCCGACCGGATGACGGCGTCGATGCAGGCGGCGATCGACGAGACCGACCGCCGCCGCGCGAAGCAGGTCGAGTACAACCTGGAGCACGGCATCACGCCGACGTCGATCGTCCGCGCGGTGATGGACGTGATGGAAGGCGCCCGCGCCGAGCCGGAAGAGGCGAAGGGCAAGGGCCGCGGCAAGGGCCGCAAGGTCGGCGAACCCGGACCGGCCGACTACGCCGCGCTCGACCCGGCGCAGCTCGCGGTCAAGCTCAAGCAGCTGGAGACGCAGATGCACCAGCACGCGCGCGACCTCGAGTTCGAGGACGCCGCGCGGATCCGCGACGAGATCCACCGGTTGCGGACGCAGGGCCTGATGTCCTGACCCCGCCGGGCGTTGTTCCCGCCGCGTCGGCCGGCTATACTTCGCGCCCCTCGGGGGCGGTTAGCTCAGCGGTAGAGCACTACCTTGACATGGTAGGGGTCACAGGTTCGAACCCTGTACCGCCCACCACCATCGGCACGATGGTGGCCCCGCCCGGGAACCGGAAAGCCGCCGCGAGGCGGCTTCGTCGTTTCCGGCGTCAGCGCTGCAGCCGCCGCGCGTGCAGGCGCTCGTACGCCGGCCGGCACGCCTCGACCACCGCGGCCTGTTCCTCGTCCAGCTCGACGCTCACCCGGGCCTTCGCCGCCTCGAACCCCGTCGATTTCCAGACCGATTCGTACCAGTGCGGCCCCCAGACGCCGTCGGTGTCGCGCTTGCCCGGCGGCCAGCCGAGCATGCGTTCGCTGAACGGCACGCCGAGGTGCTCGCAGACCGCCCGCAGGTAGCCCTCGGGGTCGTGGAGGAAATCCCCGGCATCGACCACCAGCGGCGGGTGCCCGCGTTCGGCCAGCTCGTCGAACAGCTCGGCCTGCTGCAGCACGCCCAGGTCGTCGGGCTCGACGTCCTTGCGCGATTTCACGTACGACGCGACCACCTCGCCCGGATCACGGATCAGGAACACATTGCGCAGGGCGTGCACCCATTCCCGGTCCATTTCCGGCAGCAGGTGGTGACTCATGTGCTTCTGGTACCAGATCGGCTTGCCGCCCGGCACCGGGCCCAGCAGGTTCGCGACCACGCGCTCCCAGTCGGTCTCGCCGTCGGTGATCACCTCGTCGCGACCGGGGTGGTCGAGCCCCGTTTCCATCAGGTACGCGGCGTACAACGGCTCGTCGACCACCGCGCAGTCGTCGCGGTTTTCCCACGCCCGCATCATCGCGGTGGAGATGTTGCGCGGGCCGCTCCACATCGCGATCCGCACCGGTGCCGACTCGTCGCGCGCGCGACCGGGATTCATGCCACGGCTCCCGCGCGCGCGGCGACGTCGCGCGCCACCAGATCCTTGTAGAGCGCCTGCAGCCGAGCCACCATCGGCCCCGGCTTGCCGTCGCCGATCACGCGCCCGTCGACCCTCCGCACCGGCACCACGCCGGCGAACGTGCCGGTGCAGAACGCTTCGTCGGCCGAATACACCTGCGTCAGGCTGAAGTTCTTCTCGAACGCCGGGATGCCCGCCTCGCGGCAGACGCGCAGCACGTTCGCGCGGGTGATGCCGCCGAGGCAGTAGTCACCGGTCGAGGTCCACACTTCGCCGCCGCGGGCGATGAAGAAATGCGTCGAGTTGCAGGTGGCGACGAAGCCGTGCGGATCGAGCATCAGCGCCTCGTCGGCACCGGCGGTGTAGGCCTGCACGCAGGCGGTGATGCAGTTGAGCTTGCTGTGGCTGTTGAGCTTCGGGTCCTGCACGTCGGGAAAGCCGCGGCGCACGTGCACGGTGAACAGGTCGAGGCCGGCCGCCAGCGTTTCGGGCTTGGCCATCTTGTGCTCGGCGATGATCACGACCGTCGCCCGGCCGACCGTCGCCCGCGGGTCCTGGTAGGGGGTGCGCTTCACGCCGCGGGTCACCATCAGCCGCAGGTGGACGCCGTCGCGCATGTCGTTGGCGGCGAGCGTGTCGTCGATCGCCCGGGCCAGCGCCGCGCGATCCATCCCGATGTCCATCGCGATCGCCTTGGCGCCTTCGAACAGGCGGTCGAGGTGCGCGTCGAGGAACACCGGCCGGCCGCCGACCACCCGCAGGCCTTCCCAGACGCCGTCGCCGAGCACGAAGCCGCTGTCGAAGACCGACACCGTGGCCTCGGCGCGCGGCCGCAGCTCGCCGTTGATCCAGATGCGGATCGTGTCGTTGCGGGGGTCGTCGTGGAACTCGTGGATGCTGTTCGCCATGCGTCGCTCCGGGGTCGCGGCCATTCTGCCCGAATCCCGGCCGCCGGCTGCATGGCGTGACCTTCGTCCATTGACACCCTGCAAACGATTTCGGCACCCTCGCGCGGCTCCAATTCCGGAGCATCGGGGGAATTGCATGAAGAAGACTGTTTCTCTCACGGCCGCGCTGCTGCTGGCGCTCGCGTCGTCGTCGGCGATGGCCGTCGAGGCCGGGTCCGGCTTCGTGGCGGGCGAGTTCGGATACAGCCAGGTCGATGTGGACCTGGACGGCGTCGGCAGCGACCAGGACGACGACCGCATGTTCGCGGTGCGCGGCGGGTACTGGTTCACGCCGAACATCGCGGTCGAAGGCTTCTACACCAATCTGTACGACTATTCCGAAACCGGCTACTCGGCCGAGCTCGACGGCTGGGGCCTCGGCATGGTGGCCCGGAAGAATTTCGGCGCCGGCGACAACGGGTTCTACCTGCAGGGCCGTGCCGGCATCTTCCGCGCCGACGGCAAGGCCGAGGAGGCCGGGTTCATCGACATCAGCGGCAATTCGACCAAGCCGTACTACGGCGTGGGTCTCGGTTACGACTTCACGCAGAACGTCGGCCTGGGCTTGAACTACACGGTCTACCGCGCCGATTTCGACGATCTGTCGGTCGACTCGCGCACGCTGTCGGCGGTGCTCGAACTGCGGTTCTGATCGCCGGCACCCGCCCGCGGTCCGGAAGGCCACCTCGCGGTGGCCTTCCTCGTTTCCGGCGATTGACTCGGCGGGGTCCGCCCTCTAACGTGGCGGCACTGGATTCCAGAAGCAGGTGGCCCCGGGAAACCGGTGTCGAGCGTGCGACATGAGCACTCCCCGCGCCGATCGCTGATTCCCGCCCGGGCCGTGCCGACCGAGGACGCCTGGCGTCCTTTTTTTTCGCCCCGAGTTCCACACCCATGATCAACATCACGCTCCCCGACGGCAGCCAGCGCCAGTTCGACCAACCCGTTTCGGTGATGGAGGTCGCGCAGTCGATCGGCGCCGGCCTCGCGAAGGCCACGGTCGCCGGGAAGGTCGACGGCCGCCTCGTCGACGCTTCCGACCGCATCGATCACGACGCGACGCTGCAGATCATCACGCCGAAGGACGCCGAGGGCGTCGAGATCATCCGCCACTCGTGCGCGCATCTCGTCGGCCACGCGGTGAAGCAGTTGTTCCCCGAAGCGAAGATGGTGATCGGCCCGGTCATCGCCGAGGGCTTCTACTACGACATCTGGAGCGAAAAGCCGTTCACTCCCGACGACCTGGCCGCGATAGAAAAGCGCATGGCCGAGCTGATCGCGAAGGACTACGACGTCGTCAAGAAGATGACCCCGCGCGACGAGGTCATCGCCACGTTCAGGGCGCGCGGCGAGGACTACAAGCTGCGGCTGGTCGACGACATGCCCGACACGCCGGCGATGGGCCTGTACTGGCACGAGGAATACGTCGACATGTGCCGCGGCCCGCACGTGCCGAACACGCGATTCCTGAAAGCGTTCAAGCTGACCCGTGTCTCCGGCGCCTACTGGCGCGGGGACTCGAAGAACGAACAGCTGCAGCGCGTGTACGGCACCGCGTGGGCCGACCGCAAGCAGCTCGACGCGTACATCCAGCGCGTCGAGGAAGCCGAGAAGCGCGACCATCGGAAGATCGGCAAGGCGCAGGAGCTGTTCCACCTGCAGGAAGAGGGCCCGGGCCTCGTCTTCTGGCACCCGAAGGGCTGGGCGCTGTGGCAGGTGGTCGAGCGCTACATGCGGCAGGTCTACCGCGATTCCGGCTACCAGGAAGTGCGCTGCCCGCAGATCCTCGACGTGTCGCTGTGGAAGCGGTCGGGCCACTGGGACAACTACAAGGACAACATGTTCTTCACCGAGTCGGAGACGCGCCAGTACGCGCTGAAGCCGATGAACTGCCCGGGCCACGTGCAGGTGTTCAACGCCGGGCTGCACAGTTACCGCGACCTGCCGATCCGCTACGGCGAGTTCGGCGCCTGCCATCGCAACGAGCCGTCCGGCGCGCTGCACGGGATCCTGCGCGTGCGCGGGTTCACGCAGGACGACGGGCATGTGTTCTGCACCGAGGAACAGGTCGAAGCCGAGGTCACCGCGTTCCACGCCCAGGCGCTGCAGGTGTACGCCGACTTCGGTTTCGGCGAGCCGGCGGTGAAGATCGCGCTGCGGCCGGAGAACCGGCTCGGCGACGACGCCACGTGGGATCGCGCCGAAGCCGCGCTGCGCGGCGCGCTCGCGGCCTCGGGCGTCGACTGGGAAGAGCTGCCGGGCGAGGGCGCCTTCTACGGCCCGAAGATCGAGTACCACCTGAAGGACGCGATCGGCCGCACGTGGCAGCTGGGCACGATGCAGGTCGATTTCATGATGCCGCAGCGCCTCGGCGCCGAGTACATCGACGAGCACTCGGCCCGCCGGCACCCGGTGATGCTGCACCGGGCGATCGTCGGCTCGATGGAGCGCTTCATCGGCATCCTGATCGAGAACCATGCGGGGTCGTTCCCGGCGTGGCTGGCTCCGGTGCAGGCCGTGGTGATGAACATCACCGACGCCCAGGCGGGGTATGCCGACGAAGTCAGGAATTCCCTTGTGAATCAAGGGTTCCGGGTCCGGTCCGATTTGCGGAACGAGAAGATCGGCTATAAGATTCGCGAGCACACCCTGCAGCGGGTCCCGTACCTGCTGGTCGTCGGCGACCGCGAAAGGGAAAACGGGATGGTTGCGGTGCGCACGCGGTCCGGAGAGGATCTCGGCTCGATGAAGCTCGACGATTTCGTCGTCAGGCTGCGCGGGGAAAACGGCCCGGTCGCCTGAGACGGCGAGTCGGATCACTGGCGGTAAAACTCAGAGAACACGCGAATCAATACTTCATCTTCAGACAAGGGCAACCGCAAGAACCTCGACATCCGCGTGCCGCGCGTGCGCGTGATCGGCCTCGACGGCGAAATGGTCGGCGTGCTGTCGCGCGACGAGGCACTGGCGCTGGCGGAGGAATCGGGCGTCGACCTGGTCGAGATCCAGCCCACCGCCGATCCGCCGGTCTGCCGGATCATGGATTACGGCAAGTACAAGTTCGACCTGCAGAAGAAGGCCAACGCGGCCAAGAAGAAGCAGAAGATCGTCGAGATCAAGGAACTCAAGTTCCGCCCGACCACCGACGACGGCGACTACGCGATCAAGCTGCGCAACCTGCGCCGCTTTCTCGAGGAAGGCGACAAGGTCAAGGTCAACATCCGCTTCAAGGGGCGCGAAATGGCGCACCAGGAGCTGGGTCTGGAGATGGCCAAGCGCATCGAGGCCGATCTCGGCGAGGAAGTCACCATCGAGCAGCGCCCGCGCCTCGAGGGCCGCCAGATGATCATGATGGTCGCCCCGAAGCGTAAATAGCCAACCTGCGGATTTTCCTGCATAATTCGCGGCCCGCCGGCTCCCCGGCGGCCCACCGGCGCGGATCCGGGCCCAGCACATCGGGCGAATCCGTCATGGACCTGTCGAAAATTTCGCAAGAAATCATAGACTTACAAGCCGGCACGGGCAGGACGGAAAGAGTGGCGTCGCGCCACCGCCCAGGCCAGTAACGAA
>CAMPHE010000057.1 GCA_946885815.1 uncultured Arenimonas sp. | reverse complement strand
ACGGTCAAGGCGATGCGCAAGAACGTGCTGGCGAAGTGCTACGGCGGCGACGCCACGCGCAAGAAGAAGCTTCTGGAGAAGCAGAAGGAAGGCAAGAAGCGCATGAAGCAGGTCGGCCGCGTGGAGATCCCGCAGGAAGCCTTCCTCGCCGTGCTGCAGGTGGACAACAAGTGAGCGGCACCGCCGCGACGAGGACCCGACCCGCGTGAAAATCGATCTCGCCCTGATCCTGACCGTGCTGGCGGCCGTGACCGGCCTCGTCTGGCTGTTCGACTCCCTGTTCTTCGCGAAGAAGCGCCGGCTGATGCAGGCCGAGGGCGAGGAGATCGCCGAGCCGGTGGCCGTCGACTACGCGCGCTCGCTGTTCCCGATCATCCTCGTCGTGCTGGTGCTGCGCAGCTTCCTCGCCGAGCCGTTCCGGATTCCGTCGACGTCGATGATGCCGACGCTGCTGGTCGGCGATTTCATCCTCGTCAACAAGTTCGCGTACGGCCTGCGGCTGCCGGTGGCCAACACGAAGTTCGTCGAGATCGGCGAGCCGGAACGAGGCGACGTGGTCGTGTTCCGGTACCCGGGCATGAGCCCCGGCGACCCGCAGGCCGGGCAGGACTACATCAAGCGGGTGATCGGCCTCCCGGGGGACCGCGTGGCGTTCCGCGACCAGACCCTGTACGTCAACGACCAGCCGATCTCGAAGCGGAAGGCGGGAACGTACGTCGGCGCCGGCCACGGCCGCGAGATGACGGGCGCCACGGTGTTCGACGTCCAGCTCGGCGACGTGTCGCATCGCAGCCTGGAAGTCTCCCCGTACGGGGACCCGCGCGTGGAAGGCGCGTGGGAAGTGCCGGCCGGCCACTACTTCGTCATGGGCGACAACCGCGATGCCAGTGCCGACAGCCGCGTCTGGGGGTTCGTGCCGGAGGCGAACCTGGTGGGCAAGGCGTTCGTGATCTGGCTCAACTGCGAGAAGATCCGCAACGGCTGCACCACCGCCTTTGACTACACCCGGATTGGCGATACCATCCGCTGAGCACCGCCCAAGGGGAGAGGGGACATGGTACGCAGGCAGCAGGGCCTCACGCTGATGAGCTTCGTCATCGTGCTCGTCGTGGTCGCGTTCTTCGCGCTCGTGGTGATGAAGCTGTTCCCGATGTACAGCGAGTACAACAACCTCAAGGGCGTGATGAACGCCTTCGCGGCGCAGCCCAACGCGGCGTCGATGACGCCGGCGCAGGTCGTGTCCGATCTCAACCGGCGCTTCAACATCGCCTACGTCGAATCGGTGAAGAAGGAACACATCAAGATCACGCGCACCGGCCGCGTCACCGAACTCAACATCGCCTACGAGGTCCGCAAGCCGCTGTTCGGCAACCTCGACGTCGTCGGCAAGTTCGACAACACCGTCACCCTCGGTGGTGCCGGCCAGGCGGCGAGTGAGTGACCGGCCGACCCTGTCCCATCGGTTCGGGACGCCGGAGCTGCTGCAGCAGGCCCTGAGGCACCGCAGCGCGGGTACGCCCAACAACGAACGCCTGGAATTCCTCGGCGACGCACTGGTCAACCTGGTGGTCGCCGAAGCCCTGCACGCCGCCTGGCCCCGCGCCGACGAAGGCGCGCTCACCCGCGCCCGTGCCAGCCTCGTCCGCGAATCGGCCCTCGCCGAACTCGCCCGACGGCTCGATCTCGGCCCCCGGATCGAACTGGGGCCCGGCGAACTCAAGAGCGGCGGCCATCGCCGCGATTCGATCCTCGCCGACGCGCTGGAGGCGGTCATCGCCGCGGTGCACCTCGATGCCGGTTTCGAAGCCTGCCGCGCGCAGGTGCTGCCCTGGTTCGAGCCGCTGATCGCCGGCCTGCCGGTCGGCAAGGCCGAGAAGGATGCGAAGACGAAGCTGCAGGAATGGCTGCAGGCACGCCAGCGGCCACGGCCCGCGTACCGGGTCGTCGACACGCGCGGCGACGACCATGAACGCGTGTTCCGCGTCGCCTGCGAGACCAGCGATCCCGAACTCGTCGCCGAAGCCGAGGCGTCGTCGCTGCGGGCCGCCGAACAGCTGGCGGCCGAACGGCTGCTGGCGACACTGGAGCAGGCATGACTCCCGCCGACGCCCCCGGAGGGTTCCGCACCGGTACCGTCGCCGTGCTCGGTCGTCCCAACGTCGGCAAGTCCACGCTGGTGAACGCGCTGGTCGGCACCAAGGTCAGCATCGTGTCGCCGCGGCCGCAGACGACGCGGCACCGCCTGCTCGGCATCGCCACGTTCCCCGGCGGGCAACTGCAGCTGGTCGACACGCCGGGCATCCACGGCGCGCAGAAGCGGGCCATGAACCGGATGATGAATCGCGCCGCGCGCGGCGCCGTCGAAGGCGTCGACGCGGCGCTGCTGGTGGTCGAGGCCGGCCGCTGGACCGACGACGATTCGCTCGCCCATCGCGCGCTCGCCGAGTCCGGCGTGCCCTGCGTGCTGGCGATCAACAAGGTCGATCTGATCGCCGACAAGGGCAGGCTGCTGCCGTTCATCGCCGAGGTGAGCGAAGGACGCGCGTTCGCCGCGGTGCATCCGGTGTCGGCGGGCAAGCGCAAGGGACTCGAGGCGCTGGTGCGCACACTGCTCGCGCTGGTGCCCGAAGGCGAAGCCGAATACGGCGAGGACGAGATCACCGACCGCAGCGAGCGCTTCCTGGCCGGCGAACTGGTGCGCGAACAGCTGATGCTGCGGCTCGGTGACGAATTGCCGTATTCGACCACCGTCGAGATCGAACGATTCGAGGAAGACGGCGAGCTGCTGCGGATCGCCGCCGTGGTCTGGGTGGAGCGCGAAGGCCAGAAGCCGATCGTGATCGGCAAGGGCGGCGAACGGCTCAAGGCCATCGGCGCGGGCGCGCGCACCGGGATGGAGCGGCTGTTCGGCCGCAAGGTCTTCCTCGAGACGTGGTGCCGCGTGCGCGAAGGCTGGTCCGACGACGAAGCGGCGCTGCGCCGCTTCGGCTACTCGGACTGACGGACCGCCGCGATGCGCGTGCCGGACCAGCCGGCCTACGTGCTGCACGCGCGGCCGTGGCGCGAGACCAGCCTCATCGTCGAACTGCTGACGCGCGACCAGGGCCGCGTCGGCCTCGTCGCCCGCGGCGTGCAGGGCCCGAAGCGCCATCCGCTGCGCGCCGCGCTGCAGCCGCTGCAGCATGTCCGCGTCGAGTACCTGCAGCGCGGCGAGCTGGGCCGGCTGCTGCAGGCCGAGGCGCTCGACGTCGCGCCGCTGCTGCAGGGCGACACGCTGCTCGCCGCGTTCTACGTCAACGAACTGCTGCTGCGGTTGCTGCCGCGGCAGGACGCCGCCGACGCCGTGTACACGCGCTACGGCGAGCTGCGCACCGAACTGGCGGGCGTCGCGCCGCTGGCCTGGACGTTGCGCCGTTTCGAGCGCGACCTGCTCGAACTGCTCGGCTACGGGCTGCCGCTCCACCATACGGACGACGGAGAACCGCTCGATCCGGCCGCGCGCTACCTGCTGGACGGCGAACGCGGCCCGCTTCGCGACCACCGCCACGCGCGCGGCTCCGTCAGCGGCGCGGCACTGCTCGCGCTCGCCGACGACCGGATGCCGCCTCCTGCGCAGCTGGCCGAACTGCGGCCCGCCCTGCGCGGCGTGCTGCAGGGACACCTCGGCGGGATGACGCTGAAATCGTGGGGCCTGATGGCCGACCTGGCCGGGCTTCGACGCGACTGACGCCGCGCGGTCGTCAGGCCGTGATCGCTTCCGCGCAATCGGTGAAGCGCGCGAGCGCGGCGGCGTCACCCGGATCGGCCGCGACGGCGCGGACCGCGTGACCCAGCGCGGTCGCGCCGACGAAACCGCAGCCCGACGTCATCCGGTGCAGCACTTCGCGCGCACGGGCGTGATCGCCCGCGGCGCACGCCGCCTGCACACTGCGGTACTGCGCCGGCAGTTCGGTGACGAACAGCGTGCGCAGCGCCGCCACCGAGGCCGCGTCGCCGAGCGCGGCGAGCGCCGCGGCGTCGTCCCAGACCGGCATCGCCGTCGACGGGAGCAGGGCGCGCACCGCCGCACGCAGCACGTCGGCAGGGATCGGTTTGCCGAGCACCTGCGCGAAGCCCGCCGCGCTCAGCGCGTCGGTCGATGCGGACGTGCGCCGGCGTCGTCAGGCCGCGTGCACGCAGGCGCGGCAGCAGCACCGCGGCATGTCCGTCGGGAAGGTTCGCGTCGAACGCCCAGGCCGCATCGCCGGCCTGCGCTTCGATCTCCGCCGCCGCGAGCGTCGACACGGCGACGACGCGGGCCGGCAGCGCGGACAGCGCGTCACGCAGGAAACAGGTGCTGACCGGGTCGTCCTCGAGCAGCAGCAGGCGGGGCGGAAGAGGCGTCGGCGTCACGTCGCGGAGTCGTCGGCAGGCACTATGCTGCCAGCATGTCGAGCGCGCCGACCCCCGGCAAGTGGTGGCTGTGGTGCCTGCTGCTGGCGGCGACGCCGACAGTGCAGGCGCGCAGCGCCGTCGTTTCGATCGACGACGTGCGCAGCGAAGCCGGCGCGCTGCATGGCGTGCGCGCGACGCTGCGCTGGCCCGACGGCGCGCGCGCCGGAGCGCTGGAACTGCGGGTCGAACGCGTCGAATTCCCGGCGCTGGCCTATCGGGCCGACGACGTCGCGTGGCGCTGCGAGCTGGCGTCGACCGGGCCTGGCGAATGGGGCTGCGACGGCCTCGTGCGGGCCGCCGGCAGCGCCGAACGCCGACTCGCGCTGACGCTTTCGCCGGCCGGCACCCGCGCCGAACTCGCGGGCGGCGGCACGCGGATTTCCTACGAGAATTCGTCGGCCAGCCCCGACCTGTCGCGCGTGGACCTGCGGCAGGTGCCCGTCGCGTGGCTGCAGGGCTTCCTCGCGGGGCTCTGGGCCGACGGACGCTGGACCGGCGGTGAGATGGACGGCCGCGTCGACGTGCTCGCGGGCGGCGCCGGCATCGTCGTGGACGCCGATCTGGATCTGCGCGAGGTCGGGCTCGAAACGCCCGACGGCACGATCGCCGCCGCCGGCGTGGGCGGGCACCTCGCGCTCGATTACAGCGCCCGGGGTCCGACGCCGGTGATCGGCGCGGTGTTCGACGCGCGCGGCGGCGAGTTCCTGTCCGGCGATCTCTACGTGGCGCTGCCGCAGTCGCCGGTGCGCATCGAGGTGGACGCCGAAGGCGTCGCCGGCGGCGGCTGGCGCCTGCCGCGCATCGGCTGGCGTGACGGTGACGTGCTCGTCGCGGACGGCAGCGCCACGCTCGGTGCCGACGCCGCGGTGCACGACCTCACGCTCGACCTGTCGCTCGGCGATCTCGCCGTCGCGCGCGACCGCTATCTCAGCGGATTCCTCGCGCCGTCGGGCTTCGGCGAACTGATCCTCTCGGGCGCCGCCAGCGGCCGAGTGCGGCTGCAGGACGGCGCGCTGCGCGAGCTGGCGCTGTCGCCGCGGGGCGTGAACGCGATCGACCCGCAGCAGCGCTTCACGCTCGCCGGCCTCGGCGGCGACCTCGCATGGCGCGCCGACGGCGCCGGGCCGGCGGGCAGCCTGCACTGGGACAGCGGCGCGCTGTTCGGCATCGGCCTCGGGCCGGCGACACTGCCGTTCGCGAGCGAGGGCGGGGCGCTGGTGCTGGCCGGACCGGCGCGTGTCGACGTGCTCGGCGGCGCCGTGTCGCTCGACGCGCTGCGCTGGCTGCCGCCCGGCGACGGGCACGGCACGCGCTTCGAGCTCGGCGTCACGATGGACGCGCTCGACCTGGGCAGCCTGTCGCAACGGCTCGGCTGGCCCGATTTCGCCGGCACGCTCGGCGGCCGCATTCCGTCGGCGCGGTACGAGAACAACGTGCTCACGCTCGACGGCGGCCTGCGCTTCGACGTGTTCGGCGGCACGGTCGCGCTGTCGCGGCTGGCGCTGGAACGGCCGTTCGGCGTGGCGCCGTCGCTGACGGCCGACGTCGCGATCGACGACATCGACCTGCAGCCGCTGACCGCGGCGTTCGACTTCGGCACGATCACCGGGCGTCTCGACGGCCGCATCGCCGGCATCCGCATGGTCGACTGGGAAGCCGTCGCATTCGACGCGTGGCTGGCGACGGACGAAGCGTGGGACGGCCGCCAGCGGATCAGCCAGCGCGCGGTGCAGGACATTTCCAGCATCGGCGGCGGCGGCGGTCTCGGCGGCGGCCTGCAGGCGCAGGCCCTGAAACTGTTCGACGATTTCGGCTACCGGCGCATCGGACTCGGTTGCCGGCTCCGCGGCGAGGTCTGCACGATGTCGGGACTCGATTCAGGCGGAGACAGCTATACCATCGTCCAGGGCTCGGGCCTGCCGCACCTCACGGTGATCGGGCACCGGCGCCTGGTCGACTGGCCCACCCTCGTCGAGCGCCTGCAGGCGGCGACGTCGGGCACCTCGCCCATCATCGACTGACCAAGGAGACGACCATGCTGCGCTCGAGGAAATCGCCCTATCTGCTGTCGACGCTGCTGCTGGGCCTCGTGCTCGGCGCGTGCGTGACGATCAACGTCTATTTCCCGGCCGCCGAGGCGCAGGAAGCCGCCGAGGAATTCGTCGAGAAGGTGCTCGGCGAGGAGATGCCGGGCGGCGGCACCGAGCCGGAGAACCCGCAGGCGATGCGCGCCGCGCGTGCACCGTCGTTCGATCTCGCGTCGCTCTTCATCTCCACCGCGCAGGCCCAGACCGCCGACATCACGATCAAGACGCCGGCGATCCAGGCGATCCAGGCGCGGATGGAACAGCGCTTCCAGGCGAACCTGCAGCCGCATTTCGCCAGCGGCGCACTCGGGTTCGGCAAGGACGGGCTGGTCGTGCTGCGCGATGCGACGAAGGTCGGCCTGAAGGACCGCGTGGCAGTGAACCAGCACGTCGCCGACGACAATCGCGACCGCAACGCCGTCTACCGCGAGATCGCCGTCGCCAACGGCCACCCGGAGTGGGAACAGCAGATCCGCGAAACCTTCGCGCGCCAGTGGGTCGCCAGCGCCCGCGCCGGCTGGTGGTACCAGGCTGCCGACGGCAGCTGGAAGCAGAAATGACGGGTACCCCGCAGGAGCGGCCGTAGGAGCGGCTTCTGCCGCGAAACGAAAACAAGAGGGCGCGGATTTGCGACAATCCGCGCCCTTTCCGCATCCATCGCCGCCCGTGCCCCGTTCCCGCAGCAGGCTCCACCAGGTCTTCGACCTCCAGATCCACGACCTGAGCCACGACGGCCGCGGCGTCGGCCGCCGCGAAGACGGCAAGACCGTGTTCGTCGCCGGCGCGCTGCCGGGCGAGACCGTCCGCGCCGAACAGACGGGTCGCAACCGCCATTTCGACGAAGCCAAGACGCTCGAGGTGCTCGTCGCGTCGCCCGATCGCGTCGTGCCCGCGTGCGCCCATTTCGGCACGTGCGCGGGCTGCGTGATGCAGCACCTCGACGCGCCGAAGCAGATCGAAGCCAAGCGCCGCGTGCTGCAGGACAATCTGCGTCGCATCGGCCATGTCGAGCCCGCCGAAGAGTTGCCGCCGCTGACCGGCGCCGCGTGGGGCTATCGCCGCAAGGGCCGCTTCTCGGTGCGCTATGTCGAGAAGAAGGGCAAGACCGTCGTCGGCTTCCGCGAGACCAATCCGCGCTTCGTCGCCGAACTGCAGCAGTGCCACACGGTGGTACCGGAGATCGGCCGCCGCATCGGCGAGATCGAGGCGGTCGTCGAGAGTCTCGACGCGAAGCGGACGATCCCGCAGATCGAGTTCATCGCCGGCGACGCGGCCATCGCGCTGGTGTTCCGCCATCTCGAGCCGCTCTCCGCCGACGACCGGGCGAAGCTCGTGGCCTTCGCGCAGCGCACCGCGTTCGCGGTGTTCCTGCAGCCGGGCGGTGTCGACACCGTCGCGCCGCTGTGGCCGGAGACGGCGCCGGCGCTGTCGTTCGCGATCGCCGGCCACGACGTGACGCTCGACTTCCGCCCGCTGGATTTCATCCAGGTCAATGCCGACCTCAACGTGCGGATGATCGACGCCGCGATCGCGCTGCTCGATCCGCAGCCCGATGACCGCGTGCTCGACCTGTTCTGCGGCCTCGGCAATTTCACGCTGCCGCTGGCGCGGCGCGCGGGACAGGTGGTGGGCGTCGAGGGCGATGCGGGGCTGGTCGCCCGCGCGCGCGCGAATGCGCAGCGCAACGGTTTGGCGAACGTCGAATTCCACGCGGCCGATCTCGCGAAGGACCTGTCGCGCGAACCGTGGATGCAGGCCGGCTTCGGCAAGCTGCTGCTCGACCCGCCGCGCGCGGGCGCCGCCGAGGTGCTCGCGCAGCTGCCGCTCAAGGGCATCCACCGCATCGTCTACGTCTCGTGCCACCCGGGCTCGCTCGCCCGCGACGCGGGCTTCCTGGTCCGCGAGCGCGGCTTCCGCCTCGTCTCCGCCGGGGCGATGGACATGTTCCCCCAGACCGCCCACGTCGAATCCATCGCCCTCTTCGAGCGCTGACTCCTCCTGCGCTTCGCGCAGCACGGCCCCTGCGCTTCGCGCAGCCAATGCCCCTGCGCGGGGTGGGATTCGTAGCCGGGCGCGCTGCGAGAGGTCCCGGGCCGGGTACGCGCACAAGTACGTCCATGTAGCGCTCGCGCGCAGACATCCCTGTCTGCTTACGCCCCGGCCCGTGACCTCTCGCAGCGCGCCCACCGGAGCATCTCGCCGCGCAGGCCCTTTGCCTGCGCGAAACGCAGGCGGGTTCGCGCGATGCCGGAGCACCTTCGCTTGCTTCGATCGGGCACGTCGCGTCGGGTGCTGGCGTAATCGCTCTTCGTGGCGCCGGCCG
>CAMPHE010000056.1 GCA_946885815.1 uncultured Arenimonas sp. | reverse complement strand
TGGCCTCGCAGATCGGTGCCGGCCTGGTGGGCGTGATGTACGTGCTCGACGAACCCTCGATCGGCCTGCACCAGCGCGACAACGAGCGGCTGCTCGGCACGCTGACGCGGCTCCGCGACCTCGGCAATACCGTCATCGTCGTCGAGCACGACGAGGACGCGATCCGCCTCGCCGACCACATCGTCGACATCGGCCCCGGCGCCGGCGTGCACGGCGGCGAGGTGATCGCGCAGGGGTCGTACGAAGACGTGCTGAAGGCACCCCGTTCGATCACCGGCGCATACCTGTCCGGCCGGCGGGCGATCGAGATCCCGAAGCAGCGCCGCAAGCCGAACCCGAAGATGATGCTGCGGCTGCACGGCGCCAGCGGCAACAACCTGAAGGACGTCGACCTGACGATCCCGGCGGGGCTGTTCACCTGCATCACCGGCGTGTCCGGGTCGGGCAAGTCGACGCTGGTGAACGACACGCTCTATCACCTGGCCGCGAACGAGCTCAACGGCGCGTCGCATACGCCGGCGCCCTATCGCGACCTGCAGGGCATGGACCTGTTCGACAAGGTGGTCGACATCGACCAGTCCCCGATCGGGCGCACGCCGCGATCGAACCCGGCGACGTACACCGGCCTGTTCACGCCGCTGCGCGAGCTGTTCGCGCAGGTGCCCGAATCGCGCGCGCGCGGCTACTCGCCGGGGCGCTTCAGCTTCAACGTGCGCGGCGGCCGCTGCGAGGCGTGCCAGGGCGACGGGCTCATCAAGGTCGAGATGCACTTCCTGCCCGACGTGTACGTGCCGTGCGACGTCTGCCACGGCAAGCGCTACAACCGCGAGACGCTGGAGATCCACTACAAGGGCTACAGCATCCACGACGTGCTGGAGATGACGGTCGAGGACGCGCTGAAGCTGTTCGAGGCGGTGCCGACGCTGGCGCGCAAGCTCGAGACGCTGGTCGACGTGGGCCTGAGCTACATCAAGCTGGGCCAGAGCGCGACGACGCTGTCGGGCGGCGAGGCGCAGCGCGTGAAGCTGTCGAAGGAACTGTCGCGGCGCGACACCGGCCGCACGCTCTACATCCTCGACGAGCCCACCACCGGCCTGCACTTCCACGACATCGAGCACCTGCTCGCGGTGCTGCACAAGCTGCGCGACGACGGCAACACGATCGTCGTGATCGAGCACAACCTCGACGTGATCAAGACGGCGGACTGGGTGATCGACCTCGGCCCCGAAGGCGGCCACCGCGGTGGCACGATCCTCGCGGAAGGCACGCCGGAAGCGCTGGCGGCGGTGCCCGAGTCGCATACCGGCCGCTTCCTCGCGAAGCTGCTGGACGCGAAGCCGGCCGCGCCGGCGAAGCGGAAGCGCAGCGCGTGAACGCGCCCGCGCACGCGGCGGACGCCGCGACCGCCCGGGTGATCTTCCGCCTGCCGATGCCGGTGCGCTGGCGCGACATGGACGCGTTCGACCACGTCAACAATGCGGCCTATCTCGGCTACGTCGAGGAAGCGCGCGTCGCCTGGTTCCGTTCGCTCACGCCCGACTGGGACGGCGCCACCGCGGCACCGATCATGGCGGCGGTGACGATGAACTACCGCCGGCCGATCACGTGGCCGGCCGCGGTGGTCGTGGCGCTGCACGCCGAGCGGATCGGCACGAAGAGCCTGACCGTCGGCCACCGCGTGATCGACGCCGGCGACGAGGCGGTCGTCTACGCCGACGGCCACACCGTGCTCGTGTGGGTGGACCGCGCCGGCGCGACGGTGGCACTGCCGGCGGTCGTCCGCGAAGCCTGCGGCGCCACCCCGCCCCCGTAGGAGCGGCTTCAGCCGCGACCGGTTCCGGACGAGCCGGCGCGGTCGCGGCTGAAGCCGCTCCTACCGGGCGGCGGGCGCGGGGGCCGGCGCTTCGCGCCGCACCGGGAACCCGGTCGCCACCGTCCGCCCATCCGCCAGCACCAGGCCGATGCGCACGACGTCGCCTTCCGCAAGCGCGCGCTGCGGATGCATCAGCATCAGGTGCAGCCCGCCCGGCTCGAACCGCAGTTCGCCGCCGGCCGGTACGACGTTGCGGTCGACATGCCGCATCTTCGACACGCCGCCCTCCTCCACCGTGCGATGGATCATCGGCATCGCGAAATCCGCCGCGTCCACGCCGGTCACGGTCACCGGCGCGTCGCAGACATTGCGCAATACCAGGTAGCCGGCCAGCGAGGCGGCGCCCGGCGGCGCGGCTCGCACCCACGCGGCCTCGATCACCGGCTCGCAGCGCTCCGCCCCAACCGCGGCTGAAGCCGACAGCAGCAGGATCAACCCCATCACCGGTCGCATCACGTTCATGGCGCTATGTTAATCCGTCACGCTCCCGGGAGCCCTGAATGAAGCGCACGATCCTCACCCTCGCCCTCGCCACCGCCATGACCCCCGCCCTCGCCGCCGACCCGCCGCAGTTGACCGTCTACAGCGGCGACTACGACGCGGTCGCGCGTTCGACGCCGATGCCCGGGGGCCCCGGCTTCGCGCTCTACGAAACCGTTGTTTCGTTCGAACTCGCCGCCGGCGACAACATCGAATCGATCGGCGGCCTGCCGACCGCCCTCGATGCGGGATCGGTGCGCCTGCAGCCGCGCGGTGACGCGCGCGTGCGCGGCCAGCGCTTCGATTTCGCGATCGCCGGCCAGGACGACCTGCTGCGCCGCGCGGTCGGACACACGATCACCGTCGAACAGGACATCGGCGGCACGCGCCGGACGCAGACGGGCGAACTGCTCGCCGCCGGCAATGGCCTGACGCTGCGGATGCCCGACGGCCGCATCAAGGTGCTGTCGAGCTATTCCGGCTTCGAACTGCCCGACCTGCCCGGTGGCATCGTCGCCGAGCCGACACTGACCTGGACGATCGACGCGGCGCGCGCCGGCACGCAGGCGTTCGACCTCGCGTACGCGAGTGCCGGGCTCGGCTGGCGCGCCGAATACCAGGCCGATGTCGAGGGTCAGGGCCGCGCGTGCCGGATGGACTTCGACGGCGCGGCGATGGTCGCCAACCGCTCGGGTGCCGGTTTCACCGGCGTCGCGCTGACGCTCGTGGCCGGCGAGCCCAATCGCGTCGACAACGGCACCGCGATGATGGCGAAGGCCGAGCGCGCGCAGATGATGGTGGCCGACGCCGCGGTGGCGCCCACGGCCTCCGGCGAATACCACGCGTACCGCCTGCCCGGCACCGGCGACCTGCCGCAGGACAGCGTGCAGCGCCTGCCGCTGATCGATCCGGCGCGTGGCGTCCCGTGCGAACGCCGCTACGAAACGCGTGCGCCGATCGGCGGCTGGGTGCCGCCGCATCCGATCGTCGAGCCGGGCTTCGCCGGCGAAGGCGGCGAGCAGCCGGTCACCGCGAGCCTGCGCTTCCGCAACCGCGAGGCCGACGGCCTCGGCGTGCCGCTGCCCGCAGGCCGCGTGCGCGTGTTCGACGGCGGCGAGCTGCTCGGCGAATCGACGATCGCGCACACGCCGGCCGATCGCGACCTGACGCTGACGGTCGGCACGGTGTTCGACCTCACCGCGACGCGCACGCGGGTCGACTTCGCGGTCGACCGCCCGGGCCGCACGATGACCGAGAAGGTGCGCGTCACCCTGCACAACGCGAAATCGCAGGCGGCGACCGTGCACGTGGTCGAACCGCTGCCGCGCTGGAGCGACTGGGAGATCGTCGAGAGCACCGTGCCTGCGGAGAAGCGCGACGCGCAGACGGCGGCCTTCGCGGTCGACGTGCCGGCGAACGGCGAACGCGTGCTCGAGTACACCGTGCGCTATCGTTGGGCCCCCGACATCCAGATTCCCTGAAGGCCGATATGACGATCGAGCTGCACCGCGCCGGCGACCTGCTGGAAATCCGCCTCGCCCGTCCGCCGGTGAACGCCCTCGTACCGGCATTGCTGGATGCGCTGGCCACGGCGGTGCGGCAGGCACCGGCCGACGGCGCGCGTGGCATCGTGCTCGCCGGCGGGCCGGGCGTGTTCTCCGCCGGCATGGACGTGCCGCATCTCGTGAAACTGCCGGACGACCAGCTGGGTCCGGCGTGGATGTCGCTGTTCGACGCGGCGCGCGCGCTCGCCGCGTCGCCACTGCCGGTGGTCGCGGCGATCGGCGGCCACAGCCCCGCCGGTGGCTGCGTGCTGGCGCTGTGCTGCGACTACCGGATCATGGCGCGCGGCCCGTTCCGCATCGGCCTGAACGAGGTGCAGGTCGGGCTGGTCGCGCCGGACGCCATCCAGCACCTGATGCGCCGCGTCGTCGGCCCGTACCGCGCCGAGCGCCTGCTGGTGCCCGGTGCGCTGGTCGACGCGGAGCAGGCGCTGTCGATCGGGCTGGTGGACGAGCTGGTCGACGCCGGCGACGTCACCCCTCGCGCGCAGGCGTGGTTGCAGGACCTGCTGAAGCTGCCGGAAGCCGCGATGCGCGCGACGCGACGGATCGCCCGCGCGGACATGGTCGCGGCGCTGGAAGGGTTCACCGACGAGACGCTGGCCGGCTTCCTCGCCGAATGGCATTCGCCGGCGACGCAGGCAGCGCTGCAGGCGCTGGTCGCCCGCCTCGGCAAATCCTAGCCGCCGGTCGCGACCGGCCGCGCCGGATCGCTCACCCACCCGCTCCACGACGGCGCGTACACCCGCGCACCCGGCAGCCCGGCGTGCTCCATCGCGAGCAGCAGGTGCGCCGCGGTGACGCCCGATCCGCACTGCAGCACCACGCGCGCCGGCGGCGTGCCTTCGAGCAGCGCCTCGAACGAGGCGCGCAGTTCCGCCGGCGGCCGGAAGCGGCCGTCGCGCAGCGTGTCGGCGTACGGCCGGTTTCGCGCACCGGGGATATGACCCGCGACCGGATCCAGCGGTTCGACCTCTCCGCGGAACCGCTCCGGCGCGCGCGCATCCAGCAGCCAGCCGGACGCGTCGCCGAGTCGTGCCTGCACCTCGTCGGTGCCGACGATCTGCGTTTCGTCGAACTCGACGGCGCGGACCGGGAGCCCGCGATCCGCCACGTCCGCGCTTTCCACCGGCAGGTCGAGCGCCTGCCAGCGCGCGAAGCCGCCGTCGAGCACCGCGACGCGGCGATGGCCGGCGATCCGCAGCAGCCACCACAGCCGCGCGGCCGCCATCGCCCCGTCGCCGGCGTCGTAGACGACGACCTGGGTGTCGGGCGCGATGCCGAGTCGCGCGAGCGCCGCCGCGAACACCGCCGGTTCCGGCAGCGGATGGCGTCCGCTCGCCGCCGGCTTCGACAGGTCGGACAGGTCCCGATCCAGATGCGCGTAGCCGGCGCCCGGGAGATGCGCCGCGCGATGCGCCGCGGCGCCCGCTCCCGGATCGCTCAGGGAGAACCGCGCGTCGACGATCGCGAGCCCGGGCCGGTCGAGCGCCGCGGCGAGCGCCTCCGCCGACACCAGCGCCGTCCAGTCGTCGCGGTCGTTCATCGCGCCTGCTCCAGCCGTTGCCGGAAGTTGACCAGCATCGAGGCGGTCGCGCCCCAGATGCGGTGGCCCTCCCAGCGCAATTCGAGCAGGCGCCGATGCCGGCCCTGCCATTCGACATCCTGCTCGTGCACGTTCGCCGGATCCAGCACGAACGGCAGCGGCACTTCGAACACTTCGGCGACCTCGGACGGGTCGGGAACCGCCGCGTACGCCCCGCCCACCGACGCGACGATCGGGAACACGTGGAAGCCGGTGATCGTCACGAACGGATCGAGATAGCCGCGCGGCGACGCCAGCGCCGGCGCCAGCCCCACTTCCTCGTGCGCCTCGCGCAGCGCGGCGGCGACCGGATCGGCATCGGAATCCTCGATGCGCCCGCCCGGGAACGCGACCTGCCCGCCATGATGGCGCAGCGCGTCGGTGCGCCGCGTCAGCAGCACGCGCGGGCCGTCTTCGCGCTCCACCAGCGCCACCAGCACGGCGGCCGGGCGCAGCGGGAATTCCGGCGGGAGGAGATCGAACAGGTCGGCGCGGTTCCAGCCGGGACCGGCCGGAGGCGATTGCAGCGGATGCAGCGCGCGGTCGAGGCGTTCGAACGGGTCGAACGGCGGGGTCACACCCGGGCCGCCTCGCGCGCCGGAAGCACGGTCTCCATGATGCGCAGCCGCTCGTCGTCGCCCATCTGGCCCCAGCGGGCGATCTCGGCGGTGGTGCGGTGGCAGCCCTCGCACAGGCCGTCGGCGTCGAGCGAACAGACGCCGATGCACGGGCTGAGGACGGCACGGAAGGTCATGGGCGGGGTCCGGAAACGACATCGCCGCGCCGGGGGGTGACCCGGCGCGGCGATGGCGCGAAGTATTACTTGACGCTGACGAGCTTGATGTCGAACACCAGCGCCTGGCCCGGGCCGACCGGCGAGCGCGGGTCGTTGCCGAACGCCTGGTCGGACGGGAGGAAGATCTCCCAGCGCGATCCCATCGGCATCGTCACCAGCACGTCGCGCACGCCCTTGATCGGGAACTCGCTGACCTTGAACGAGGCCGGCGTCGGCGACTGCTGCGCGTACGTGTTCGCGAATTCCTGACCGGTCGAGATCGAGCCGCGGTAGTGCATCTGCACCGTGCTGGCGGCGGTGGGCTTGGGGCCCGAACCGGCTTCGATGACGCGGTACTGGATGCCGCTCGGCAGCACGGTGACGCCGGGCTTGCCGCGATTGGCGGCGAGGAACGCGTCGGACTTCGTCTTGTTCTCGCGCGACACGCGCTCGAACTCGGCGCGGGCCTGGGCCATCATCCGCTGCTGCAGACCGGCGAGCTGCGCCGCCATCTGGTCTTCCGGATGCGCCGCCGCCTTCTTCGCGTATCCGTCCTGGAGCGCACGGATCACCGCGTTGATGTCGACGTCGACATTCTGCTGGGCGAGGTCCTTGCCCAGGTCGTAACCGATCGCATAGCTGAGGACCGGCTTGTTGGCAGCGACAGGCGCGGGGGCCTGGGCCTGCGGGGCCGGGGCGGTCTGGGCCGAGGCGAGGCCGGCAGTCAGACCAAGGGCCGCCACGCTGGCAGCCAACAGACGCAACTTCATCGAGTATCTCCGGTGGTTTGAACGCGGGGCGACAGGGGGCCCCGAAAGGCCGCGCTAGGATATCCCCCGCGGCGCTGAACCGCTACTGACGTTTCGGCGCGAATTCCTCGCTGGTGCAGCCATTTAACGGAGTCCTAATGTCCTTCACGCAACTGATCGTCGCCGACGACGGCGCGCTGCGCCGCATCACCATCAACCGTCCCGACAAGCTCAACGCGCTCGACGCCACGGTGATCGATGAACTGACGCGCGCGTTCGACGCCGCGGCCGTCGACGAAGCCGTGCGCGTGGTCGTCCTCACCGGCGCCGGCCCGAAAGCCTTCGTCGCCGGTGCCGACATCGCGGCGATGAGCACGCTCGGCGTCGTCGACGCGCGCGAGTTCTCGCTGCGCGGGCAGCGGCTGATGTCACGGATCGAACGCCTCGGCAAACCGGTGATCGCGATGGTCAACGGCTTCGCGCTCGGCGGCGGGCTGGAACTGGCGATGGCGTGCCATCTGCGCATCGCCGCCGACACCGCCAAGGTCGGACAGCCGGAAGTGGGCCTCGGGCTGATCCCGGGCTTCGGCGGCACGCAGCGGCTGCAGCGGCTGTGCGGCCGCGGCCCGGCGCTGGAACTGTGCCTGCTCGGCGCGCCGGTCGATGCCGCGCGCGCGCTGCAGCTCGGCGTGGTGACGCGCGTGGTGCCGGCGGCGGACCTCGAGGCCGAAACGACGAAGCTCGCCGCGCAGCTCGCGGCCGCGGCGCCGCTGGCGCTGCGAGGGGTGCTCGACGCGGTGCTGCTCGGCGGCGAGATGGCGATCGACATGGCGCTGGATTACGAGTCGCAGCAGTTCGCCATCGCGTTCTCGACCGACGACATGAAGGAAGGCACGAGCGCGTTCCTCGCGCGCCGGAAACCGGCGTTCACCGGACGCTGAACCTTGGCCCCGGAACCGCGACCGCCCGGCTGCACCTGCGACGGCCTGTTCGCGAACCGCTGTGCCGCGTGTCTCGACGCGGACCGTGCGGTGCTGCTCGCCCGCGCCGCCGTTTCGCGCGAACGCCACGCCGCCCGCCTCGCCCGCCTCGAACGCGAAGCGCAGGCCCGCGCGAAGCTCGACGCGGAGCGGAAGGTCACCGTCGCGACACCCGACGCGGTGGCCGCGGCACTGGCGCGCGCCCGCGCCCGGCGGGCCGGCGGCGGCGACGGCGCCTGATGCCACGCCGCCCCCGATCGTCGCGATGAAGCCTGCCGCCCGCCGCGAGCTGTTCGCGCGTCTCGCCGAACTGGATCCGTCGCCGAAGACCGAGCTCGAATACGCGACCCCGTTCGAACTGCTGGTGGCGGTGATGCTGTCGGCGCAGTCCACCGACGTCGGCGTCAACAAGGCGACGCGGCGGCTGTTCCCGGTGGCGAACACGCCGGCGGCCCTCGTCGCGCTCGGTGTCGAGAAGCTGAAACCGTTCATCGCCACGATCGGCCTGTTCAACACCAAGGCCGCGAATGTCGTCGCGATGTCGGCGCAGGTGCTCGAACGCCACGGCGGCGAGGTGCCGCGTTCGCGCGAAGCGCTCGAGGCGCTGCCGGGTGTCGGCCGCAAGACCGCCAACGTCGTGCTCAACACCGCGTTCGGCGAGCCGGTGATGGCGGTCGACACGCATATCTTCCGCGTCGCCAACCGTACCGGGCTCGCCCGCGGCACGACGGTGCGCGCGGTCGAAGACGGCCTGATGGAAGCCGTGCCGCGCGAGTATCTGCGCGACGCCCATCACTGGCTGATCCTGCACGGCCGCTATGTGTGCGTGGCACGGAAGCCGAGGTGCCCGGAATGCGTGATCCGGGATCTGTGCGAGTACCGGGAGAAGACGGTGAGTAGCGGGAAATAGGATCCGCCTTCCAGCTGTCACTCCAACGAAATATTCACGCCCTAACCTGCGCCTCGTTCCCACCC
>CAMPHE010000055.1 GCA_946885815.1 uncultured Arenimonas sp. | reverse complement strand
CTGAAGATCCTGCAGTCGCTGATGGAATCCTCGCCGTCGGTGGTGACGCGGCAGGAACTGGAAACGCGCGTCTGGGGCGAGGAGCTGCCCGATTCCGACAGCCTGCGCGTGCACATCCACGGCCTGCGCGCCGCCGTCGACAAGCCGTTCGACAAGGCGCTGATCCAGACGCGCCACGGCATCGGTTACCGGATCGCCGACCCCGAAGCGGCCTAGCTCCATGCGTTACCGGCGGCGGCTGCGCAGCCGAATCATCCTGTCGTTCCTGCTGCTGGGCCTCGGCCTGACCGGCCTGTTCGCGGCCGCGACGGTCGTCCTGCGCGAACGGCTGGAAGACCAGCTGATCGGCGAAGCGCTGATGGAGAACGTCGACGACTACGCCGACCAGTTCTACCGCGACCCGGAGAACCCGCTGGTCGAATTCGAGAAGATCAAGGGCAGCGTCTACAGCGAGCGCCGCTTCGGCAACGTGCCGTTCGCGTGGCAGGACCTGCCCGACGGCGTGCACGAGCTCACCGAGACCGACGCGCGCGGCCGCGCCCGCGCCTACAAACTCGCGGTGAAGAAGGACGCCGACTACTGGTTCTTCCTCAGCTACGACATCGCGCAGGAGCGCGCGAGCCAGCAGCAGCTGATGTACGCGCTGATCGGCGTGGTGTTCGTGTTCTCGATCCTCTCGCTGCTGATCGGCATCTGGTCGAGCAAACGGGTGATCAGTCCCGTGACCGACCTGGCGCGGCGCGTCGAGACGCTGGCCAGCGACGCGCGACCGGCGAAACTGGCGCCGCATTTCGCCGAGGACGAAGTGGGGCAGCTGGCCGCCGCGCTCGACGACTACGCGTCGCGGATGACCGATCTCGTCAAGCGCGACCGCGAATTCAACTCCGACGTGAGCCACGAACTGCGCACGCCGCTGGCGGTGATCCGCGGCGCCACCGAGCTGGTGCTCGCCAACCCCGACCTGCCCGAAAAGATGCGACTGCGGCTGCTGCGCATCGACCGCGCCGCGAAACAGTGCACCGACCTCACGACCGCGCTGCTGATGCTGTCGCGCGAGGAGCGCGGCACCGGCCACACGCCGCTGCTGAAGCTGGCCGGCGAACTCGCCGAAGCGGCACGCACGCAGCTCGACCGCAAGCCGGTGCAGGTGGTCGTCGAAGGCGACCCCGAAGCCACCGCCGAAGCGCCCGAAGCCGTGGTCGCGGTCGCGCTCGGCAACCTGATCGGCAATGCGTGCAAGTACACCGCCGAAGGCGAGGTGCGCGTCATCGTCGAAGCCGGCCAGGTGCGCGTCGAAGACACCGGCCCGGGGCTGAGCGAGGAAGACGCGGCGCGGCTGTTCGAACGCGGCTACCGCGGCAGCGGCGCCGGCGGCACCGTCGGCGGCGGCATCGGCCTGTCGATCGTGCGGCGGCTGTGCGAGCTGTACGGATGGCAGGTGGGAATCGCGCCGCGGCCGGAGCGCGGCGCGGTGGCGACACTGCGGTTCGACAGCCAGTAGCGCGTAGACCCCGTCGAGGAGAACCGATGCGCCTTCGCCGCTTCGTCCTGGCCCTCGCCGCGCTCGGCACGCTCGTGTCCGGCACGCTTTTCGCGATGACGTGGACGCATCCGTTGCTGCTGGAGCAGGGCCTGCGGGAGGTCGCGCGGGTCGAGGTCGAGCGGCGGATCGGCGCGCGCGTCGACGCGCTGGGTGACAGCCGGGTCGCCGGATTCGCGCGCGGTGCCCTGGCGAAGGTCGACGCCGACCTCGTGCGTCGCGAGGACGAACTGCGCCATGCCGTGCCGGGGCTGGTCGCGAAGACGGTCACCGACATGACGGATGCGGACTGCGAATGCCGGCGTCGGCTCGCCGCGGCGGTCGTCGCGTCCGCCGAGGCCGACATCGGCCGGCTGACGAACGCCCGGGACCGGCTGGTGGAAGTGATCGAACACACCTACGCCGTGGTGCGGGCGGGCCTGCTCCGCGACGCGCGGATCGTGCTCGGCACGAACGCCGTCGCGTTCCTCGCGATCGGCCTGCTGGCGCTGGCGAAACCGCGCGGCGGACCGCATCTGCTGATCCCGACCGCCGCGGTGCTGCTCGCCGTGGCGATCACGCTCTACGGCTATCTGTTCAACCAGGACTGGCTGCACACGCTGGTGTACGGCGATTTCACCGGCTTCGCGTACGTCGCCTGGTTCGCGGTGGTTGCCGGCGCGCTGCTCGACATCGGCCTCAACAAGGGCCGCGTGTGCGTGCGACTCCTGAATCTCCTGATGGATGCGCTGGGCGTCGCCGTCACCCTGTTGCCGTGCTGAGCACGGCGGCTTCGAGCGTGTGTACTCGACGCGGAAACCTCACACGACGGTGAGCCACCCCTCGGGCGCATCGCCCCGGCCTTCGACGAGATCGAAGAACAGTTCCTGCAACCGGCGCGTCAACGCGCCCGGCTTGCCGGCGCCCACTTGCCGGCCGTCGACGCTGCGGATCGGCGTGATCTCGGCCGCGGTGCCGCACATGAACAGCTCGTCGCACAGGTACAGGTATTCGCGTGGCAGGTCGCGTTCGATCACGTCGATGCCGTGCCGCCGCGCGAGGTGGATGATCGTGTCGCGCGTGATGCCGTTGAGCAGCGCGGCGCTGATCGGCGAGGTGTGCAGCGCGCCGTCGAACACGAGGAACAGGTTTTCGCCGGCGCCTTCGCTCAGCAGGCCGGTGGACGCGAGCGCGATGCCTTCGCCGAAGCCGAGGCGCCGCGCCTCGCGCGCGACCAGCTGGCCGGACAGGTAATTGCCGCCCGCCTTCGCGCCGGCGGGGATCGTGTTCGGCGCGAAGCGCTGCCAGCTCGACACGCAGGCGTCGATGCCGGCTTCGAGCACGTCCGGGCCGAGGTACGGCCCCATCGCCCACGCGGCGATCGCGACGTCGACCGGCGTATCGGCGCTCAGGCCGAAACCGCCGAGGCCGCGGTACGCGATCGGGCGCAGATAGGACTTCTGCAGGTCGTTGGCGGCGATCACGTCGCGGCAGCCCCGCGCGAGCGTGTCGACGTCGAACGGCACCGGCATGTCGTAGATCTTCGCGGAGGCGTACAGGCGGCGCAGATGGTCGCCGAGGCGGAAGATCGCCTGGCCGTCGGCGGTGCGATAGCTGCGGATGCCCTCGAAGACCGACGAACCGTAGTGCAGGCCATGCGCCATCACATGCACGGTGGCGTCGGCCCACGGCTTGATCGCGCCGTTGTGCCAGATGTGCGAAGGGTAGTTCATGCGCGGCTCCGGTCCGGAGGCCGCATTTTAGCGTCAGAACGTCACGAACCAGCAGCCGCGGTTCTGCCGCACGCCGAGCCGGTGGCCGGTGCCGCCGCCGAGGTTCACCCGCATCGCGCTGGGGGCCGGATTGTGATACCCGCCGCCGGACACGTTCGCCAGCGTCAGGGTCCGCGCGCCGTCGAGCGTCGAAGCGGCTTCCCCGCGGCCGCCCGGCGTGGTCGGGTTCGCGTCCGCCAGCAGCGTGCCGGCGTCGACGATGCCGGCGCCGTAGGCGACGTCGTCGTGTTCGGCGCGGTAGCGGCCGAACACCGACGAGGAGTCGGTGTACGCCACCGCCGCCATCGCGACCGCCGCGGACAGCGAGGCGGTCGTGTCTCCCTCCACCGTGTCACCCGAATAGTCCGATGCATACGCCGGCTGCGCGTAGTCGTAAGTCGGCTGCGGATAGTCGTACGCCACCGCCGCCATCGTGTTGCGGGCGATCTTGTCCAGCCGCTCCATCGTCGCGAACGCGGCCGACGAACCCATGCCGTTCCAGTCGTAGTAGTTCGCGAGGCGGTTGACGTCGCCGCGCGCGATGGACTCGCGGACGCCGGCGATCAGTTCGCCGCGCGAGCGCGCGCACCCGTTGATGCCGAAGCCGCCGCCGACGACACCGCTGTCGGTGATCGTGGCCGGCGCGTCGCGCAGCTCGGCCGGCGCCGCGTTGTCCGCACCCTCGAAGGCGAAATCCTTTTCCAGCGTCGCGCCGAAGGACTCGCACGACTTGTCGGTGAAGATGGTCGTGCCGTCCGGGCCGTTGCATTTCAGGATCGTCTGCGCGCCGGCCTCGGCCGGGGCGAACGCCGCCAGCGGCGCCAGCAGCAGCGGCACGACGACGAGCGGGAAGCGGTGGGTTCGGGAAGCGTTCATGGTGCGGACCAGGGTGTTGGGTTCCTGGCCCGCACTATCCGTATCGCGTCAACAGAGACGCGTGAGAACCATCTGAGTAGGACGTGAAACGTTCAGCGTGTAGAAGTGCAGCTCCGGCACGCCCCCGTCGACGAGCCGCCGGCACAGCGCCGCGACGACATCGGCGGTGAACTCGCGGATCGACTCGACGTCGTCGCCGTAGGCCTGCAGGCGCTTGGCCATCCACCGCGGAATCTCGGCGCCGCACGCTTCCGAGAACCGGCTCAGCTGGCTGAAGTTCGAGATCGGCATGATGCCGGGGATGATCGGGATGGTGATGCCGGCCTTGCGCGCATCGTCGACGAAGCGGAAATACGCATCGGCGTTGTAGAAGTACTGGGTGATCGCCGAATCGGCGCCGGCATCCACCTTCGCCTTGAAATGGCGCAGGTCGGCGTGGGCGTTGTCGGCCTGCGGATGCATCTCGGGGTAGCAGCCCACCTCGATGCGGAAATGGTCGCCGTGCGTTTCGCGGATGAACGCGACCAGCTCGCTCGCGTAGCGGAAGTCGCCCATCCGCGCCATGCCCGACGGCAGGTCGCCGCGCAGCGCGACCACGCGGTCGCAGCCGAGCGCGCGGTACTGCTGCAGCAGCTGCGCGATCTCCTCGCGCGTGCCGCCCATGCAGCTCAGGTGCGGGGCCGCGTCGAGCCCGTGGTCTTCGCGCAGCGAGCGCACCGATTCGGGCGTGTAGCTCAGGGTCGAGCCGCCGGCGCCGAACGTCACCGAGACGAACTCGGGGTCGTATGTCGCCAGGCGCCTGGCGGTGCGCGCCAGCTGGGCGCGCTGGTCGTCGGTCTTCGGCGGGTAGAACTCGAAGCTGAGCCGCATCGCGGAGGTCCGGTCGGGGGTCCGCCGGCATTCTACCCATTCATCCGGATAAAAAGATAAAGCCGCTGGTCGCCCGACAGCGGCCCTGTCATGCTGGGCGCGATGTCCGAGTACCCACTCGAGATGACGGCCGCCGAGTCGACGACGCGCCAGCGCGCGGGCGACCTGCACGAGCGCTCGCGTCTCGGCGGCATCTTCTACGTGCTGTCGTGGCTGCTCGTGAGCGGTTTCAGTCCCGGCTGGGACCGGCATCCGATCGCCTCGGGCCTGGTCACGGCCCTGTTCCTCGGCCTGCTGCTGATGCGGATCCGCGTGCGCGCCGGCTTCCTGCGCGACCCGGAGCGCGCCGTCGAGTCGATGCGCGAGCAGTGGGGGGTGCTGCTGACGACCGGGCTGCTGTGGGGCCTGGTGTCGGGCTGGGCGCTGGTGGACCCGCTGTTCGACGACGTCCGGCCGCTGACGCTGATCGCGACCACGTCGCTGGCGATGGCCTTCGCGCAGATCTTCGCCGTCGACCGGCGTCTGGCGCTGCTGGGCACGGCGACCATCTACCTGCCGATGCTGCTGGCGGTGTGGCTGCAGGGCGACCGCGGCATCGGCATGGTGCTGGTGCTCAACGGCCTGTACCTGGTGGCGGTTATCGGCCGCAGCCATCGCGAATACGAGGGCAAGCTCGCGCTCGACGCCGAGCTGCGGGTGGAACGCGACCGCCTGGCCGAGCTCAGCCGCACCGACGCGCTCACCGGGCTCACCAACCGCGGCCATTTCCAGAACACGCTGGCCGACGTGGTGATCGAGGCCTGCTCCACCGGCCTGCCGCTGGCCCTGCTGATCGCGGACCTGGACTACTTCAAGTCGATCAACGACCGCTACGGCCACACCGCCGGCGACCACGTGCTGCGCACCGCGGCCACGTGGCTGCGCGACGCGTTCCCCGACGCGCGCGCCGTGTCGCGCATCGGCGGCGAGGAATTCGCGGTGCTGGCCACCGGCGAGCGTGTCGCCGGCATCGCCGCCCGCGCCGACGCGCTGCGCGCGGCCATCGCCGAATCACCGCTGGACCTGGGCGACGCCACCTCGACCGCGATCACCGTCAGTCTCGGCCTCGCCGTCTTCGACCCGTTCGCCTACCCCGATGCGCAGTCGCTCTACGCCGCCGCCGACGAAGCGCTCTACCGCGCCAAGTCCGGCGGCCGCAACCGTCTCGAACAGGCCAGGTAGCCGCGCCTTCAGGCGCGACCCGTCCCCCAGGCCAACGTGGAGGGATCGATCCCGTCCGTCGCCGCCGAAGCCATGCAGCGCGCCTGCGCCATCCCCTGCGCGAGCGCCGACACCGCACTCGGATACGGCGTGTCGCTGACGGTGCGCGTGCGCACTTCGCCGTCGTAGTCGGGGGCGACGACCTCGGCGAGGTACATCCACCCGTCGGGGGCGGGCAGGGCCAGCACGTTGAGCGCCTTGGCGCCGAGCCGGTCGTGCATGCGGGCGACGGTCATGGGGTTTCCTCGCGTTGATCGATGGAGGAAGGCTGGCGGCCGCGATGTCGAGCCGTCGTGACCGGCGCGCGCGCCGAGGCGCCTGCGTGAAATTATTTCCCGCGCGAGACCGCGCCACTCCCGCCGCGTCAGCGGATCACCGAGAGCAAACCCAGTCGCGGCCCACCTTGCGGCAGCCATCGGGCGCGCCTTCGCGATCCCAGAGTTCCGCCCAGCCGACTTGGCGCGCGAGTTCCGGGAACCGTGGCGAGCGGCGCGCGTCGGGCCAGAAGTCGCGGAACAGCGTGCCGAACACCAGCGGGTCGTTGGACGTCGGTTCCGGGCCGAGCAGTTCGAAGGCCCGTTCTGTCTCGCCGAGCGACAGGAGCGTGTAGACCACGACCGACGGGACGGCGGCGGTCTTCATCGCCAGCACGCGATCCACTTCCGCGAGCGCCGCCGCGCGTGCAGCACGGTCGCCGGCACAGGCGCGGGCGAACGCCGCGATCGATTCGCGCGGCACATCGGAAGCCAGCGCGCGGAACGCGGTTTCGAAATGGCGCGCCGCGTCGTCGACGAGGCCACGCTGCACGGCCAGCTGCGCGAGCCCCAGCCCGGCGAACGCGAGCCCGCTCTCGTCGGCGAGGCGCAGCTGGCGTTCGCCGATCTCCAGCTCGCCATCGGAAACGTGGGCCTGGCCGCGCCACAGCAGCGCGATCGGCAGTAGCGGATCGAGCTCGAGCGCACGGTCGAGGCGCGCTTCGGAGGCATCGAGATAGCCGGTGGTCTCCAGCGTCGTGCCGAGCCACAGATTGGCCATGATGTCGTCGGGGTCCAGCGCCAGCGCCCGCGCGAAGGCCGCGCGCTCGTCGGCGAAGCGGCGCGTGTTGCCGAAGTTCAGCGCCATCGCCGCATGCGGCTCGGCCAGTGTCGGATCGATCGCGATCGCCGCCTGCGCCGCTTCGTCGACGCCGGCGCGCGATTCTGACTGGTCGACGCTGCTGTAGTTGCGCGCGATCGCCCGCAGCGACGCCATCCGCGCCCATGCGCGCGCGAAACCGGGGTCGAGTTCGACGGCCTTCTTCAACATCGCCTCGGCTTCCGCCATCCGCGGGCCGAGGCGGCGATGGAAGATCATCGAGGCCTGCAGGTACAGCGCGTACGCCTCGCCGTTTCCGGTGCCGGCGTCGACCAGCTGCGCCTGCTGGCCCGTGCCGAGGCGCAGTTGCAGCTCGTCGGCGACGGCGCGCGCGATCGACTCCTGCAGCGCGAACACGTCGTCGAGCGTGCCCGGATACGTTTCCGACCACAGATGGAAACCGTCGGCGGTGCGGATCAGCTGCGCGGTGATGCGTACCTGCTCGCCCTGGCGCCGCACCGAGCCTTCGAGCACATGGGCGACGCCGAGCTGCCGGCCGACGTCGCGCAGGTCGATGTCCTTGCCCTTGAAGGAGAACGACGACGTGCGGCCGGCGACTTTCAGCCCGTCCACCTTCGCCAGCGCGTTCAAGATCTCCTCGGCGATGCCGTCGCCGAGGTACTCGCTGTCGCGGCCGGGGCTCATGTCGGCGAAAGCGAGCACCGCGATCGACGGCGACCGGCCGGCGGTGGAAGCGGCGGACGCGACCGGTGCCGGCGCGGCCGTCGGTGCCGCGGCCGGCGTGCCCGACTTCCACCAGACCAGCGCGCCGATCGCGAACAGCAGCAGGATCACCGCGACATCGAGCCGTCGCGCGATGCGATCCCGATGCTCCGGCGACGCGTCGGTGACGTTGCCCGCATCGCGGCGCAGGCCGTCGGGCGTCAGCTCGAACACCCACGCGAACACCAGCGCCGGCACGAAGCCCAGCGCGAGCAGCGACACGATCGTCTTCAGCACCCAGTCGGGCGTCTGGAAGATGGGCAGCAGCGTTTCCGCGACCTGCACGGCCAGCCACGCCCCGACCAGGTACAGCGCGGCCATGCGGATCACGTTGCGGCGCTTGAGTTCGGCCACCAGTCGCATGTGCGGGCCCCCTGGACTGCCGCGGCCGACCTCCCGGGCCGGTGCTGGATGGTGTCACGGAAAGCCCCCAGCAGCGCGGCCTCCGCTTGCGGACTCGCCCGCACCGACCCCGTATCCTCCTGCGGATACGGACACGCCAGGGAGCTGGAAACGCGTGGAAGCCGACCCCCGACCCGCGATCGAACTGACCGACTTCGCCCGCCGTCGCCTGTTCCCCGGCGACGGCCGCCGTACCGCGATCCAGGACTGCACCCCGGCGCAGTTCGTCGACCGGCTGAACGCCGAGCCGCCGTTCGCGGTGCTGCCCGGCTACGCGCCGTTCTGCCGGCTGCACGTGCACCGCAACTGGACGTCGACGAAGTGCTCGGTGATCCCGATCACCGACGACAACCGCCACCGGCTGCGCAGCGCGTACGAGGCGCGCACGCCGGCCGAACTGCCGGTGCTGGTGCGCTGGTTCGAGGGCCTCGAGCC
>CAMPHE010000054.1 GCA_946885815.1 uncultured Arenimonas sp. | reverse complement strand
GATCCACGCTGGCAACCAACAGGTTAATTAACTAATTGGTTTTCTACTCTTGAGCTGAGGCGCCGTCAAGCGCTCGCTCGCCGGCCGCGACGGCTTCGATCCGTTCCGCGAGCGGTTGAAGGGCCGGTTTTTCTGTTTCGCAGTCGCGAACCACGCCGAAATACCGGCCGGCGACGCAGGATTCCAAGGAAAGCGACTCGCCGTCGCAGCGTCCAGGCGGCGACCTGTCCGTCATTTCCAGAAAACCGCCTTCGACAAGAAGAGACCGGAAATCTTCGGCTTCCGATTCATCGAATGCACGCCACCGTCGATCGAACGGCGGTGCAGGGGTATCCGAAGTCAGGACTTCTGCTTCACCGCCGAGGCCGAGGCGCACGGTCACCTTCAATGCCGGCGCTTCCGGACCAGGATAGGCCGGCACCCGGGTGAGCACGTACACCTCCCGAGCGGGCGAGCCGTCGGTGATGCAAGTCCGCGCAAGATCGCTTGGAAAGTATCCCCACTTCGCACCGTGCGCGAGGCGAAACCAGTCGGCACGCACACGCTCCTCGGCAAAATCCATTGTCGGCGTGACGATGCGCTCAATGCCGACCGGCTCGACGGGCGGTGCGACCGGACGAAATCGGAACAGGACGATGGAGCCGACGGCCGCCATCAGCAGAACGCCTGCGAAAATGCGCCCGACGCTCACTCCGCGCCGGCGCGACCGCTTCCACTGCATCGGCGGCCTACCAGAGCGCATCGCGCAGCTTGAACCACGCCATCGCCGCGACGAGCAACGGCGTGCGCAGCGCGCGCCCGCCGGGGAAATCACGGTGCGGGATCTTCGCGAACGCATCGAGGCGCTGCGTCTGGCCCTTGATCGCCTCGGCGATCACGCGGCCGGCGAGGCCGGTCGCGGCGACGCCGTGGCCGCTGAAGCCCTGCGCGAACCACACGTTCGCACCGAGCCGGCCCCAGTGCGGCGCGCGGTTGCGGCTGATGTCGACGAAGCCGCCCCAGACATGGTCGAACCCGACCCCGGCCAGTTGCGGGAACACCTGCGTCATCCTGCGGCGCATCGTGCCCGCGAGATCGCGCGGCGGCAGCGTCGAGTAGCTCGCGCGGCCGCCGAACAGCAGGCGGTGATCGTGGCTCAGGCGGAAGTAGTCGAGGGCCCAGTTCACGTCGGCGACGGCCATGGCGTTCGCGATCAGCGTACGCGCCAGCGCCGGGTCCAGTGGCGCTGTCGCGCCGACATAGGTGCCGACCGGCATGATCTTCCGGTCGAGCGCCGGGGCGATGCCATGCACCAGCGCGTTGCCGGCGAGCACGACATCGTCGGCTTCGAGCGCGCCGTCGGCCGTGTGCAGCACCGGGCGCGCGCCGCGTTCGAGCCGCAGCACGGGCGAATGCTCGTACAGCGCGACCCCGGCGGCGAGCGCCGCGCGCGCCAGGCCGAGCGTGTAGGCGAGCGGATGCAGGTGTCCGGACTTCGGGTCGTAGAGGCCGCCGAGGTAGCGCGGGCTGGCGAGCACGCCGCGCAGCCGCTCGCGGTCCCACCATTGGGTCGGGTAGCCGTACGCGTCCAGCAGTTCGCGCTGCCAGGCCTGCAGTTCCGCGACCTGCCGCGGCTTGATCGCGACATGCGCGTGGCCGTCGCGCCAGTGCGCGTCGATCGCATGCCGCGCGATGCGCTCGCGGACGAGCGAGACGCCCTCCAGCGACCAGTCGAACATCTCGCGCGCCAGCGCTTCGCCGACCGCGGCACGCAGCACGCGTTGCTCGCAGCCGAACCCGAAGATGACCTGGCCTCCGTTCCGCCCCGACGCGCCGCCGCCGATCGCGCCGGCGTCGACGATCGCGACCGTGCGCCCGGTACCGGCGAGTTCCAGCGCGGTCGACAGGCCCGTCAGCCCGCCGCCGAGAATCGCGACGTCCACCCGCTGCCGGCCCTGCAGCTTCGGCTGCGCCGGCAGCGGCGGCGTGCTGCGCGCGTACCAGCTGTCGTGCGTGTCGGCGCGGCGAACTCCGTCCGCCATCTCAGACCTGCCGCAGGTACCAGTCGTATTCGAGCGTCGTCACTTCGCGGTGGAAATTGCGCATCTCCTTGAGCTTCTGCTGGCCGTAGATGTGCCGGAAGCGCTCGCCGAGATGCGTGGCGATGAAATCGCTGGCCTGGAAATCGCGGATCGTGTCGCGCCAGAACAGCTCGCGGTGTTCGCCCTGCTCGTACGCGTTGCCGATGGTCGCCGGCCCCGGATCGCCGCGATCGTCGAGGCCCTGCAGGATGCCCGCGAGCACCGCCGCGGCGACCAGATACGGATTGGCGTCGGCGCCGGCGATGCGGTGTTCGATCCGCACGTTCGCCGGGTCGCTGTGGGGGACGCGCATCGCGACGGTGCGGTTGTTGAAGCCCCACGCATCGTTCAGCGGCACGAACGCGTTCAGCACGAAGCGCCGGTAGCTGTTCGCGTGCGGCGCGAACAGCAGCATCGAATCGCCGCTGGCGCGCTGCAGGCCGGCGATCGCGTGCTTCAGCGCGTCGGCCGGCGCGTCGGGCGTCGAGGCGAAGACATTGTGGCCGTCGCGGTCCAGCAGGCTCACGTGCACGTGCGTACCGCTGCCGGCCTGGTCGACGAACGGCTTGGCCATGAAGCTCGCCATCAGGCCCTGCTTCTCGGCCACGGCGCGGATCGCGCGACGCAGCATCAGCGCGTCGTCGCAGGCGGCGACGGCGTCCGGCCGGTGCTTCAGGTTGATCTCGAACTGGCCCGGCGCGTATTCGGCGACGGCGGTATCGGCCGGGATGCCCTGCGCGAGGCAGGCGTCGGTGACCGCGTCGGTGAATTCGCGGTAGTCCTCCAGGTCCTGCATGTAATAGACCTGCGTCGCCGTGCCGCGCTCGCCGGTCGCGGGATTGCGCGCGGTCTGCGGCCGGCCGTCGGCGGTGCGCATGCCGTCGAGCAGGTAGAACTCCAGTTCGATCGCGACCACCGGCGTCAGGCCGCGCTCGGCGAACCGCGCGACGACCCGGCGCAGCACCTCGCGCGGACTCGCTTCGAACAGGCCGCCGGCACCGTCCTCCATCTGCAGCAGCAGCTGCGCGGTCGGCCGCGGCTGCCACGGCACCGGCCGCAGGGTGCCGGGGATCGGCCGGCAGATGCGGTCCTCGTCGCCGATGTCGTAGCCCAGCCCGGTCTCCTCGACGGTGTTGCCGGTGATGTCGGTGGCGATCAGCGACATCGGCAGGCAGACGCCGTCGCGGTAGACCTTGTCGAGCGCGTCGCGGGTGATGCGCTTGCCGCGCAGCAGCCCGTTCATGTCGGGCAGCAGCAGGTCGATCAGTTCGCAGCCGGGGATCTGCGCCAGCACCGCGGATTCGTCGGCGGGAAGGGTGGGGGCCGTCATGGTCGGGGCATCCGCGGGATTGCGCGGGAGTCTAGCACCGGGGCCCGATCCGTAAAGAATCCTCATCGCTGGTGTTGATGAAATGCAACGGCGGGCGTAAGGTCGGGGCCTCCCTTCGAGATGACGCCCCATGCGTCCCACGCCGCTGGTCGGACTGCCGTCGGATCGCAAGCAGATCGGGCCGCACCCGTTCCAGGCGGTCGGGGAGAAGTACCTGCGGGCCGTGGTGGACGGGGCCGGCGCGCTGCCGCTGATGGTGCCCTCCCTGGTGCCGCCGCTCGACGTGTCGGCCCTGCTCGACGACCTCGACGGCCTGCTGCTCACCGGCGCCTACAGCAACATCGAACCGCGCCATTACGGCGGTGCGGTGCTCGACGGCGATCTCAACGATCCCGCGCGCGACGCCAGCACCCTGCCGCTCGTGCGGCTGGCGATCGAACGCCGGATCCCGATGCTGGCGCTCTGTCGCGGGCTGCAGGAGGTGAACGTGGCGCTCGGCGGCACGCTGCATCCGCAGGTGCACGCGGTGGAAGGGTTCGACGACCATCGCGAGGACACGGCCGATCCGCTCGGCGTGCAGTACGCGCCGTCGCATCCCGTCCGGCTGGCGCCGGGTGGGGTGCTCGCGGGTCTCTCCGGGCGCGACGAGGAGTGGGTGAACTCGCTGCACGGCCAGGGGCTGCGGACGCTCGGCCGCGGCCTGCGCGTCGAGGCCACCGCACCCGACGGCCTGGTCGAGGCGGTGAGCCTCGTGCCGGGCGCCGACGACACCCCCGGCCCGTTCCTGCTCGGCGTGCAATGGCATCCGGAGTGGCGGCTGACCGACAATCCGTTCTATCTGGCGATCTTCCATGCGTTCGGTGCAGCCTGCCGGGAACGCGCTAACCGCAGGCCCTGACGATGGCGACCCGAAAACGCGAACCGAAGCGCAGCGCCGAAGCGCAGCAGGAAAGCTCGCTGAAGCGCTGGCTGAAGGAACAGCGCATCACCGAAGTCGAATGCCTCGTGCCCGACATCACCGGCAACGCGCGCGGCAAGATCATCCCGGCGGCGAAGTTCTCGCACGACTACGGCACGCGGCTGCCGGAAGGCATCTTCGCGACCACGGTGACCGGCGAGTACCCCGACGAGTACGACGACCTCGTGTCGCCGTCCGACTCCGACATGCTGCTGCGGCCCGACCCCGACACCGCGCGCCTCGTGCCGTGGGCGGAGGCGCCGACCGCGCAGATCATCCACGACTGCTACACGAAGGACGGCAAGCCGCACGAGCTGGCGCCGCGCAACGTGCTGCGCCGCGTGCTCGGGCGCTACGACGCGCTCGGCCTGCGGCCGGTGATCGCGCCGGAGCTCGAATTCTTCCTCGTGCAGCGCAATACCGATCCCGATTTTCCGCTGCTGCCGCCGGCGGGTCGCAACGGCCGGCCGGAAACGGCGAGGCAGTCGTATTCGATCGACGCGGTGAACGAGTTCGATCCGATCCTCGACCTGATGTACGACTACTGCGAGGCGATGGAGCTCGACGTCGACACGCTGGTGCACGAGTCCGGCGCCGCGCAGCTGGAGGTCAATTTCGTCCACGCCGATCCGCTGTCGCGGGCCGACCAGGTGTTCCTGTTCAAGCGGACGATGCGCGAGGCGGCGATGCGCCACGGCATCTACGCCACCTTCCTCGCCAAGCCGATGGAGAACGAGCCGGGCAGCTCGATGCACATCCACCAGAGCCTGGTCGACGGCGCCGGCCGCAACGTGTTCGCCGGCACCAAGGCCAGGCGTCACAGCGCGACCTTCATGCACTATCTCGGCGGCCTGCAGAAGTACGGTCCGGCGGCGATGGCGCTGCTCGGGCCGAACGTGAACTCGTACCGCCGGCTCGCGTTCGGCGAGGTGTCGCCGAAGAACGTGCACTGGGGCTTCGACAACCGCACCTGCGGGTTGCGCGTGCCGCTCGACACCGAGGAGAACACGCGCGTCGAGAGCCGTTTCGCCGGCTCGGACGTCAACCCGTACCTCGCGCTGGCGGCGACGCTCGCCTGCGGCTATCTCGGCATCGTCGAGAAGCTGCAGCCCACCGAACCGCTCAGCGGCAGCGCGCACGACAAGGGCTATGCGCTGCCGCGGTCGCTGGAGGAGGCGATCGCCGCGCTGCGCGGGTGCCCGGCGCTGCGCGAGATGCTCGGCGAGCGCTTCGTGCGGGCGTACACCGCGGTGAAGGACAAGGAACACCAGACGTACCTGCGGGTGATCTCGTCGTGGGAACGCGAGTTCCTGCTGCTGAACGTCTGAGGGAAACGCGCAGGAGCGCCTTCGGGCGCGAAAGGCTTTGCACCGTTGCATCGGGTCGCGGCTGAAGCCGCTCCGACATGAAGAGGGCGTTCCATGCTGGACATTCGCGAACTGCAGAAGCTCGATGCGGCGCATCACCTGCATCCGTTCAACGACAACGCGGCGCTCGCGAAGCGCGGCACGCGCATCCTGACGCGCGGCGAAGGCTGCTACGTCTGGGATGCGGAGGGCAACCGCCTGCTCGACGCGTTCGCCGGCCTGTGGTGCGTCAACGTCGGCTACGGTCGGCCCGAACTGGGTGCCGCCGCCGCGAAGCAGATGACGCAGCTCGCGTACTACAACAGCTTCTTCCAGTGCACCACCGAACCGACGGTTCGCCTGTCGGCGAAGCTCGCGGAGCTGACGCCGCACGACCTGGACCATGCGTTCTTCACCAATTCCGGGTCGGAGGCCAACGACACGATCCTGCGGATGGTCCGCCACTTCTGGGCGGTGCAGGGCAAGCCGGAGAAGTCGATCTTCATCGGCCGGCACGACGGTTACCACGGCTCCACTGTCGCCGGCGCCAGCCTCGGCGGCATGAAGGGCATGCACCGGCAGGGCGGGCTGCCGATTCCGGACATCGCCCACATCGATCCGCCGTACCCGTTCGCCGAGCAGGGCGAGCTCGACGAGCTGGAGTACGGCCGGCGCTGCGCGCAGCGACTCGAGGACAGGATCCTGGAGCTCGGCGCCGACCGTGTCGCCGCGTTCATCGGCGAACCGGTGATGGGCGCGATCGGCGTCTACATCCCGCCGCGCAACTACTGGCAGGAAATCGAGGCGATCTGCCGGCGGCACGACGTGCTGCTGGTCGCCGACGAGGTGATCACCGGCTTCGGCCGCACCGGCGAATGGTTCGCCAGCCAGACCTTCGGGTTCCGGCCGGACATCATGACGCTCGCGAAGGGCATCACGTCCGGCTACATCCCGCTGGGCGCGGTGATGTTCAACGACCGGCTCGCCGACGTGCTGTCGAGCCGGGGCGGCGAGCTCGCGCACGGCTACACCTACTCCGGACATCCGGTGTGCGCGGCGGTGGCGCTGGAGAACATCCGCATCCTGCAGGACGAGGGCATCGTCGAGCGGTGCCGCGACGACATCGGGCCGTACCTGGCCGAGCGCTGGCGGCAGCTCGCGGAGCATCCGCTGGTGGGCGAGGCGCGGATCCTCGGCATGGTCGGCGCGCTGGAGCTCGTGCCCGACAAGCGCCGCCGCGCGTACTTCCCGGACCGCGGCCGCGTCGGCGCGCTGTGCCGCGACATCGCGCTGCGCAACGGGCTGATCCTGCGCGCCACCAACGACGCGATGCTGCTTTCGCCGCCGCTGGTGATCGACCGCACGCAGGTCGACGAACTGGCCGAGAAGACCTGGAAGACGCTCGACCAGACGGCCCGGGAACTGGGCACGCCTGCCGCCTGACACCGCCACCTACTATCATCCGGGCGCCCGCCCGGGTCCGCGCCAACCACCGCACCATCGAAATGGGGAGATCGCGATGAAGCCTTCGAAACTGGCCGTGCTGCTGGTCCTGCTCGCCGCCGGATGCGGCGCGCCACCTTCCGATCCGTCGTCGGCCGCGACCGCGCCCGACGCGGCCGATCCGCCCGACGCCACCGCCGCCGCGACCGACGGCGACCGCGTGCTCAACGTCTACAACTGGTCGGACTACATCGCCGAGGACACGCTGGCGAACTTCGAGAAGGAAACCGGCATCAAGGTCCGCTACGACATGTTCGACTCGAACGAGGTGCTCGAGGCGAAGCTGATGGCCGGCAACACCGGCTACGACATCGTCGTGCCGTCGCTCACCTTCCTGTCGCGGCAGATCCAGGCGGGCGTGTTCATGCCGCTGGACAAGTCGCGGCTGACGAACCTCGGCAACCTCGACCCGGAAATCATGGCCACGCTGGCACAGAACGACCCGGGCAACACGCACTCGCTGCCGTACCTGTGGGGCACGACGGGCATCGGCTACAACGTCGAGAAGGTGCGCGAGGCACTCGGCGAAGACGCGCCGGTGGACAGCTGGGCGCTCGTGTTCGAGCCGGAGAACCTGGAGAAGCTCAAGGGCTGCGGTGTCGCGTTCCTGGACACGCCGTCGGAGATCATCCCGCCCGTGCTCAACTACCTCGGCGAGGAGCCCAACAGCTTCGATCCGGCGGTCGTGCAGAAAGCGGTGGACCGGCTGCAGGCGCTGCGTCCGCACATCACTTATTTCCACTCCTCGCAGTTCATCAACGACCTCGCCAACGGCGACATCTGCGTCGCGATCGGCTGGTCGGGCGACATCATCCAGGCGCAGGACCGCGCCGAGGAAGCGGAGAAGGGCGTCGACATCGCCTACGTGATCCCGAAGGAGGGCGCGCCGATGTGGTTCGACATGCTGGCCATCCCGAAGGACGCGAAGAACGTCGACGAGGCCTACGTGTTCCTCGATTACCTGATGCGACCCGACGTGATGGCGGGCATCCAGAACTACGTGATGTACGCCAGCGGCAACCAGGCCGCGCTGCCGATGGTCGACCAGGAAGTGCTCGACGACCCGGGCATCTACCCGACGCCCGAGGCCCAGAAGGGCCTGTTCACGCTTGCGGTGCTGCCGCCGGACGTGGACCGGATGTTCACCCGTCACTGGACGACGCTGAAGACCGGCCAGTGACGCCCGTCGCCGGCGACGACTACCTGCGCATCGACGAGGTGCGCAAGGAGTTCGACGGCTTCGTCGCCGTCGACGACGTCGACCTCGCGATCCGGCGGGGCGAGATCTTCGCCCTGCTGGGCGCTTCGGGCTGCGGCAAGTCGACGCTCCTGCGCTGTCTGGCCGGCTTCGAACGGCCGACGCGCGGGCGCATCGTGCTCGACGGGCAGGACCTGGTGCCGCTGCCGCCGTACGAGCGGCCTATCAACCTGATGTTCCAGTCGTATGCGCTGTTCCCGCACATGTCGGTCGCGCAGAACGTCGCCTTCGGGCTGAAGCAGGACCGCATGCCGAAGGCCGACATCGCCCGTCGCGTCGACGAGATGCTGGCGCTGGTGCAGATGGAGAAATACGCGAAGCGCCGCCCGCACCAGCTGTCGGGCGGCCAGCAGCAGCGCGTGGCGCTCGCGCGTTCGCTGGCGCGCAGCCCGAAGCTGCTGCTGCTGGACGAACCGATGGGCGCGCTCGACAAGAAGCTGCGCTCGCAGATGCAGCTGGAGCTGGTGAACATCGTCGAGCGGCTCGGCGTCACCTGCGTGATGGTCACGCACGACCAGGAAGAGGCGATGACGATGGCGCACCGCATCGCGGTGATGGATGCCGGCCGCATCCGCCAGGTCGGCACGCCCGACGAGATCTACGAGCAGCCCAACTGCCGCTTCACGGCGTCGTTCATCGGCTCGGTGAACCTGATCGAGGGCCGCATCCGCGACGACGAGAAGGATTTCGTCACGATCGAGTCGCCGGCACTGGAAGGGCTGGCCTACATCGGCCATGGCGTCACCGGGTTCGAGGGGCAGGAAGTCGCGCTCGCGCTGCGCCCGGAGAAGGTGCAGGTCGACAAGGAGGAGCC
>CAMPHE010000053.1 GCA_946885815.1 uncultured Arenimonas sp. | reverse complement strand
GCGTGCACCGCGTCCATCACGCTGCCGTAGTCCTGCGGGCCGCTGATCGACAGCACGCCCGGATGCGCGGCGCGGATCTGCTCGGGTTTCTTGCCCAGGCAGCCCGTGACGATGACCTTGCCGTTCTCGGCGAGGGCCTCGCCGATCGCGTCGAGGCTTTCGGTGACCGCCGAATCGATGAAACCGCAGGTGTTCACGACGACGACGTCGGCCGCGTCGTACGTGGGGACGACCGCGTAGCCCTCGGCCCGGAGCTGGGTGAGGATGCGTTCGGAATCGACGAGGGCCTTCGGGCAGCCGAGGCTGACGAAGCCCACCCGGGGCTGGCTGGACATGGCGACGGCGGCACCGCGCGGGCGCCGGGACGGTTCGGAGGGGCGCGTATCATACCCTCGCCCGCCGCCGGCCCGGTGTACGCTGGCGACCGCACACGGGGAGGAATCCGGATGGGGACGATCTCGCTGAGCACGCGCCATGGCCGCATCTCCGGCTGGCAGGCGAAACCGCACGTGAGTCCGAAGGGCGCGGTCATCCTCGTCCAGGAGATCTTCGGCGTGAACAGCCATATCCGCCAGGTCGCGGACCGGTTCGCGCACTACGGCTACGTCACGATCGCCCCGGCGCTGTTCGACCTGGTCCACCCCGGCACCGAACTCGGCTACGACGAAGCAGGCGTGGCGCGTGGCCGCGAGATCGCGGCGGAGCTCGGCTTCGGCGGCGCGCTCGACGGCATCCGCGCCGCCTACGACCTGCTGGAAGCCGAATACAAGGTCGCGACGGTCGGCTTCTGCTGGGGCGGCAGCGTCGCGTTCCTCGCCAACACCCGGATGGGCATCCCGTCGGTCAGCTATTACGGCAGCCGCACCGTGCCGTTCCTGAAGGAACGGCCGAAGGCCCCGCTGATGCTGCATTTCGGCGAGAACGACCCGCTGATCCCGCCGGAGGACGTGGCCGCCCACCGCGAGGCGCTCACGTCGGCCGAAATCCACGTCTGGCCCGGCGCCGGCCACGGCTTCAACTGCGACCAGCGCCCCGACCACGTGCCGGAGGTCGCGCAGCAGGCGATGACCCGCACGCTCGGGTTCCTCCAGAAGAACCTGCGTTGACCGTCGGGGTCGGCGACGACGACGCGGTCTTCGCACCCGATCCGCGGCTGGCCGCCGATTCGTTCTTCCTCGCCGACGGCCCGCTGTCGCAGCTCCGGGTGATGGACGACACCCGCTTCCGCTGGCTCGTGCTCGTGCCGCGCGTCCCGGGCGCGGTGGAATGGATCGATCTCGACGGCGACGCGCAGCGGCGGCTGCTGGCCGAGATCAACCTCGCCGGCCGGCTGCTGCGCGCGTGGGCGCCGGCGCACAAGCTCAATATCGGCGCGCTCGGCAACGTCGTGCGGCAGCTGCACGTGCACGTGCTCGCGCGCGACGAGGGCGACGCGGCGTGGCCCGGGCCGGTATGGGGTTCCGGCGCCCCGCGGCGCCACGACGAGGCGGCGAAGCTGGCCCTGGTCGCGCGCCTGCGCGACCATCTGGGCCCGATCGCCGCTCACCGAGGTGCGCCATGACGTCCCGCCGTTTCCTGTCCGCCGGCCTCGCCGCGGCCGTCCTGCTCGCATGCGCGGCGCCGCCGGCCGGCGCCGCCGACTACACCGACGATGCCGCCGCCGCGTTCCGCTCCGGCGCCGCCGGCCACACGGTGTATGTCGACATCACCTTCGGCCTGCGCAAGAAGACGGCGGCGCGCGAACTCAACGACGCGCACCGCGCATTTTCCGACCAGGGCTTCGAGCCGGTCGCCGTGACCGCGCACGAGGAGAACGGCGACCTGCAGGGCTTCTTCGTCACCTACCGCCGCCACGACGGCGGCCGTGCCTCCACCGGAGTCGACCGATGAAATCGAACCTCGTCGCCGCGCTGATCCTGATCGTCCTGGGCGTGCTGCTGCTCGCGAACAACCTGATCCCCGAGTTCCGCATATGGAGCACGCTGCTCAAATGGTGGCCGCTGGCGCTGATCGCGCTGGGCGTGAGCCTGCTGGCGCGGAAGCACTGACCGGGCGCCCTCACGTCCTCGGCAGCGTCACGCCCGTCTGCCCCTGGTACTTGCCGCCCCGGTCCTTGTACGAGGTCTCGCAGACTTCGTCGGACTGGAAGAAAAGCATCTGCGCGACACCTTCGCCGGCGTAGATCTTCGCGGGCAGCGGCGTGGTGTTGCTGAACTCCAGCGTGACGTGGCCTTCCCATTCCGGCTCCAGCGGCGTCACGTTGACGATGATGCCGCAGCGGGCGTACGTGCTCTTGCCCAGGCACACCACCAGCGTGTCGCGCGGGATGCGGAAGAACTCGACCGTGCGCGCCAGCGCGAAGGAATTGGGCGGGATGATGCAGACGTCCGCTTCGAGGTCGACGAAGCTCGTCGGGTCGAACGCCTTCGGGTCGACGATGGTCGAGTTGATGTTGGTGAAGATCTTGAACTCGCGCGCGCAGCGCACGTCGTAGCCGTAGCTCGACGTGCCGTAGCTGACGATCCGGTGCCCGTCGGGCGCGTGCTTCACCTGGCCCGGTTCGAACGGCTCGATCATGCCGTGGCCCTCGGCCATCCGGCGGATCCACTTGTCGGACTTGATGCTCATGCGGCGGCTCGCGATGCGAAAGCGGCGATTCTACCGGCCCGCGCGCGGCGACGGCGCGCTATCGCGGGGCGTCGTCCGACGCGCCGGGCCGGAAATGGCCGACCGGGGTCCACGCGAAAAGCACGTCCTCCACGCGCGTTCCGGCGCCGATGTTGTGCACGACCAGGGGCCGCCGGTCGCGGCCGGGCGCGCGCCGCGTCGAAACGACGCCGATGTGGGGCAGGTTTCCCGGCAGCCGCCAGCTGACGAGGTCGCCCGGCCGGTAGTCGGCCGGATCCGTCGTCGCCGGGAGGGCGTGCCCCGCCCGCCGGAACCAGGTTTCGAGGTTCGGCACGCGCCGATGGTCGATGTTGCGGTCGGGTCGCGCGAGGCCCCAGTTCTGCGGGTAGGCGCCGAAATGCCGGCGCATGTCCTCGTGCACCGCCCGCTGCAGGTCGATGCCGGCGGCGCGCAGTGCCCGGATCACGACATCGGCGCAGACCCCGCGCTCCGGCGGCACGTCGCCGCCCGGGTAGTCGAGCCGCACATACGACGGGTCGTAGACGAGCGTGATGCCCACCTGGGCGTGGGCGGCCTCGACGATCGTCGCCGCCGTCCGCTCCGCCGGTGTCGCGGCGCGCGGCGGGGCCTGCACGCGGGGCGCAGCCGGGGCCGCCGCCGCGACCCCGAGCGCCACGACGGCGGCGAGCAGCCCGGCGGCGGCGCGGCGCACCGGCATCAGGTGTTGCTTATGACGATGCCGGGCATCGCGATCGACTTGTTGCGCGCCTGCTGCGCGAGCCGCGCCGCGGTGCGCCGGGCGATGTCCCGATACGCCAGCGCCAGCGGCGAGTCCGGCGCGGCCGCCACCGTCGGCGTGCCCGAATCGGCCTGCTCGCGTATCCGGATGTCCAGCGGCAGCGATCCCAGCTGCGGCACGCCGTACTGCGCCGCCATCCGTTCGCCGCCACCGGCGCCGAACACGTGCTCGGCGTGGCCGCAGGCCGAGCACACGTGCACGGCCATGTTCTCGACGATGCCCAGGACGGGCACCTCGACCTTGCCGAACATCTGCAGCGCCTTGCGCGCGTCCAGCGTGGCGATGTCCTGCGGCGTCGTGACGACGACCGCGCCGGATACCGGCACCCGCTGCGCCAGCGTCAGCTGGATGTCGCCGGTACCGGGCGGCAGATCGATCACGAGGTAGTCGAGGCCTTTCCAGCGGGTGTCGTTGAGCAGCTGCTGCAGCGCCTGGGTCACCATCGGGCCGCGCCAGATCATCGGCGTGTCCTCGTCGATCAGCAGGCCGATGGACATCGCCTGCAGGCCGTGCCCGACCTTCGGCTCGATCGACTTGCCGTCGGGGCTGTCCGGCCGCCCGGACAGCCCCAGCATCTTCGGAATCGACGGGCCGTAGATGTCGGCGTCGAGCACGCCGACCGCCGCGCCTTCGGCCTGCAGCGCCAGCGCCAGGTTCACCGCCGTCGTCGACTTGCCGACGCCGCCCTTGCCCGACGCGACCGCGATGATGTTCTTCACCTCCGGCAGCGGCGTCAGGTCCTTCTGCACGCGGTGGGCGTGGACCCGCGAGGTCACCGACACCGTCGCGCGGGCGATGCCGGGGAGCGCCTCGATGGCGTCGCGGACCTGGCCGGCCAGCGCCGCGTGCCAGCCGGCGGCCGGGTAGCCGAGCTGGATCTCCACCGCGACGCGGTCGCCGTCGATCGCGGCGCCGCGCACGGATTCGGCGACCGGGCGGCCGGAATACGGATCGACGAGCGCACCGAGGGCCGGCTGCAGGGCGGGGGGAATCGGGGTCATGGCGCCTTCCGGGAAATCGGGACCTCGATTATCGCCCGCGCCGGGCGTCTTCCGGCACGCACGGGCCGGGCCGGGCGTAATCGTTTGCACGAATGTTACGGACACGTTACGTTCGGCCAGCCCCCCTGCCGGAAGTCAAGGGGGGCAGGCTCCGGGGAGCTTCTGCGGTGCCATTCCGAAACCAGATAGGGGTCAATCACTCATGACGTATCGAAAGAGAACACCGAAAAAGAGCCGCCTCAGCGCGGCCCTGTTCGCCGCGTTGCTGATTCCGGCGTCCGGCCTCGCGCTGGCGCAGGACGCGACCGATACCGGGGAGGACGAGGACGTCACCACCCTCGACAAGGTCGTTGTCACCGGGTCGCTGATCCCGCAGTCGCAGATCGAGACCGCGACGCCCGTGATCGTGATCACGGCCGAGGACATCTCCGCGCGCGGGTTCACGAGCGTTTCGGACGTGCTGCAGGAGTCGAGCTTCTCGGTCGGCGGCATCCAGGGGTCGCAGACGTCGGCGTCGTTCACGCAGGGCGCGGAGACGATCTCGATGTTCGGCCTGCCGGTCGGCTTCACCAAGTTCCTGATCGACGGTCGCCCGCTGCAGAACTACCCCGCGCTGTACAACGGCGGCGAGGCCTTCAACAACATCAGCGGCGTGCCGATCGACCTGGTCGACCGCATCGAGATCCTGCCGGGCGGCCAGTCGTCGCTGTACGGCTCGGACGCGATCGCCGGCGTCGTGAACATCATCCTGAAGAAGTCGATGGACGGTTCGGTCGCGACGCTGCGCGGCGGCTGGTTCGAGCGCGGCGGCGGCTCCAGCATCCGTGCCAGCTTCGCCACCGGCTTCTCCAGCGACGACGAGCGCTTCAACATGCTGCTCGGCCTCCAGACCGAGAAGCGCGACGCCATCTGGGGTTACCAGCGCGACATCACCAGCCAGTTCTACGAGGACGGCACCAGCGCGCCGATCGCCAGTCGCGACTGGCTGGTCTACAGCCCGTTCACCTCGTACAACTGGCTGGTGCCGGACGACGCCTGCGACGCCGTTTCCAGCGGCTTCAACGGCGGCGTCGACCAGCAGGAACGGCCCGGTTTCGGTGACGGCTTCTACTGCGGTTCGTTCAATTCGCCCGGCTACCGCACCCTGCAGAACAGCAAGGAAGCGCACCAGCTCTACGCCCACATGACGTTCGACATCGCCGACAACGCGACGCTCTACGGCGACGTGCTGATGAGCAAGGAGAACATCGCCTACCACATCGGTTCGAACTTCACGTGGTGGGGCACCGGTGTCGAGTGGGGCTACTTCTACGACCCGAACCTCGACGACTTCATGAACCTGCAGCGCGCCTTCGTGCCGGAGGACATGGGCGGGTTCGAGAACTCGATGAACATCGACAAGTCGCAGGCGTGGGCGGTGACGTTCGGCGTCGAGGGCACGTTCGGCTCGTCGAACTGGGACTACGACATCGGGGCGAGCATCACCCGCTACGACCTCGACGAGCACGGCTGGGTTCGCTGGGCCGATCCGATGAACCAGTTCTTCCAGGACCTGGTGCTCGGCCCGCAGCTCGGCTGGGATCCGTACTACAACACCTACCCGGTGTTCGATCCCGACTACGCCGCGTTCTACACGCTGCTGACGCCGGAGCAGATGGCGTCGATGACCGGCTACGCCGTGTCGCGCAGCGAGACCAAGGACGACTTCATCCGCGCGCAGGTCATCAACGGTTCGCTTTTCGGCCTCGGCGGCGGCGATGCCGGCCTCGCGGTCGCGATCGAACTCGGCACGCAGGAGTGGGATTACACCCCGCACCCGGGCTACCTGAACGGCGACGTCTGGGGCACGACGGCGGTGGCCGGTGGCGGTGACCGCGAACGGTACGCGGTGACCGGCGAGCTGCGCCTGCCGTGGCACGACATGTTCACCACCACGGTGTCGGCGCGCTACGACGCCTACCAGTTCGACGGCCGGACGATGGACGCGCCGACGTACTCGGTGGGCCTCGAGTTCCGGCCGATGGAGTCGCTGCTGTTCCGCGGCAAGTACGGCACCGCGTTCAAGGCGCCGAGCCTGCCCGACCTCTACCAGGGCGAAAGCGGGTACTACTCGTTCGTGACCGACTACTACAACTGCGCGCTGCTCGGTTACTCGTACGTGGACGCCCCGGGCGACTGCCCGGCCGCCTATTCGAGCCGCCAGTTCTTCGGCACCCAGACCGGCAGCACGGACCTGGATCCGATCGAGGCCGACGTCTGGACGGTGGGCATGGTATTCGCGCCGTTCGAGCGTTTCTCGGTTTCGGTGGACTACCACAGCTGGGACATCAGCGACCAGGTCAACACGCAGAGCGCCGGCGAACTGGCCCTGACCGAGGCGCGCTGCCGCCTCGGCGAGCTCGACATCAATTCGCCGACATGCGTGGCCGCGCTGGCGCAGGTCATCCGCGGCAGCACCGGCGCGATCAACGAGATCTTCACCCCGAAGGTGAATGTCTCCAACGAGACCGTCGAGGCGCTGGTCGCTTCCGTGAACTACGGCTGGGACTGGGAGGGCGTGGGCGAGTTCATCGTGCGCGGAAACTTCACGCACATGGTGGACCACACCTACACGCCGTACACCGGTGACGAGCCGATCGACCTGCTGAAGCGTCCGGGCTGGTCGTCCGACCCGCACAACAAGGCAGATGCCTCGCTCACGTGGCGCGGCGACCGCTGGTCCAGCACGCTGTACGCGAACTGGATGGACAACACGCCCAACTACCGGGCCCGCGTCTACGACGACCAGCCCGATCCGCTGGGCCTCGCCGGGGACCTGCCGTCCTACACCCGCTGGAACGCCTCGGTGTCGTGGCAGGCGATCGACAGCCTCGAGTTCTCGTTCATGGTCAACAACCTGCTCGACGACATGCCGCCGGAAGACCACACCTTCCCCGGCACGAGCGGCGCGCCGTACAACAGCGCGCAGTACGACGTGTTCGGCCGGTCCTACTACTTCGAAGGCCGCTACACGTTCTGACCGCGAGGTCGGATGAAACGGAAACCCCGCCTTCGGGCGGGGTTTTTTTTGCGGCCGGTGGTGGCGCCCGCGGCGGCGCGGGATCAGACGTCCAGCCCGCCGTCGCGCAGCAACGCGCGCAGCGGTGCCAGTTCGGTTTCGAATCGTTTCCAGCGGCCGACCGACTTCGCGTTCAGCGGTTCGCGCACCTGCACCGCGCTCGCCGTCGCGACCGGTGCGGCGTTGTCCTGGAAGCGCAGCACGGCGTCGTCCCACGGCAGGCCGCAGAACTCGAGCAGCCGCCGGCTCTGCGCCTCCTGCCCCGCCACCAGCGCCTCGTAGTCGAATTCGAGGATCCGCCCCGGCAGCACCCGGCGCCAGTGCGCCATCAGCCGGTCGAACTGCAGGTAGTAGCGGCCGGTGTCGAGCAGGTCGAACGAATAGTCGTAGAACGGCGACGTCAGCGCGAACAGCTGGCGGAAATTGCCCAGGCAGGTGTCCAGCGGGTGGCGTCGCAGGCAGACGATCTTCGCCCGGGGCAACGCCGCGGCGATGTGTCCGGCGTAGATGAAATTATGCGGAAACTTGTCGATGAAGCGTGGCCGCTGGCCGGTCTGCGGGCGGGTGCTCTCGAGGTAGGCCCGGCCGAGCGCCGACGGGTCGACGCCGCGGGCGCGGCCGATCGTGTCGGCGTCGAGCATCGGGCGCGTCGTGCTGCCGGACGCGCGCTTGAGCGCGACACCGAAGTTCTGCAGTTCGCCGCAGCTCTGCACCTGCGGATGGCTCGACAGGATGCGTTCGACCAGCGTCGTCCCCGAGCGCGGCATGCCGATCACGAAAATCGGCTCGTCGGTCGCGAAACCGCCGTCGTGCGGGACCGGTTCGGGGAACGACGCGACCACCGCGTCGAACAGCGCGCGGTCGCGTTCATGCGTGTACCCGCGGCCCTGGGCGCCGGCGCGCTTGCCGGCCGTCAGGTGGGCGAAGGCGGCGGGATGGTCGCCGAGGTCCTCGAGTTCCTTCGCCAGCGCGAGATCGAAGTACATCGTCGCCGCCGGCTCGGCGCCCGCCCGAGCCAGCGCGGCCCGCAGCCGCTCGACGTGGTCCCGGCCGGGCGTCTGCCGACGCAGCTGTGCCAGCGCGAGGTGGGCGCGCCCGTGGCCCGGCGCCAGCCGCAGGCAGGCTTCGTATTCCGCCTCGGCGTCGTCCATGTCGCCCGCGAAGGTCAGCGACGACGCGAGGTTGAAACGGAAAGCCGGGTTGTCCGGTAGAGCGGCCACGGCTTGCCGGAACACGGCGACGGCACGGTCGTGCCGGCCGGCCTGGCTGTAGACGACACCGAGCGTGTCGAACGTCAGCGGATCCTGCGGCCCCATCGCCAGCGCACGGTCGGCGGCGAGAGTCGCCTCGCGGAACATCCGCCCGGTCGCCAGCCCGCGCGCGAACTGCGCCAGGTAGTCGGGGCGCTGCGGACTGATGCGGATCGCGGCCTGCAGCCGCGCCATCGCGTGCGGCATGCGGCCGAGCTGCAGCGCGGCCACGCCGGCGACGAAATGCACGCCGGCGTGGTCGGGGCGTTCGGCGACCAGTGCGTCGGCGAGTGCGCCGGCCTTCGGCCAGTCGCCGCGATTGAGTGCCTCGACGGCGGCCTGGTAGCGCTGCACGGGATCGGTCATCGGCCTTCCGGGTGGCGGTGGACGCGGCATTATCCCGCGTCACGACGGGCGCGCGGCGCTTCGGGGATAATGTGCGGCCCGTCCGCTGCCCGCCGAGTCCGCATGCCGCCCCGCCCCGCCTTCGTCACCACCGCCCTGCCCTACGCCAACGGGCCGCTGCACCTCGGCCACCTGGTCGGATACGTGC
>CAMPHE010000052.1 GCA_946885815.1 uncultured Arenimonas sp. | reverse complement strand
ACGACATCGCCGGCGTCATCGTCGAGCCGATCGTCGGCAACGCGAACTGCATCCTCCCGCGCGACGGCTATCTGCAGCACCTGCGCGACCTGTGCACCCGGCACGGCGCCATCCTGATATTCGACGAAGTGATGACGGGCTTCCGGGTCGCGCTCGGCGGCGCGCAGCAGCGCTACGGCATCGAGCCGGACCTGAGCACGTTCGGCAAGATCATCGGCGGCGGCATGCCGGTGGGTGCGTACGGGGGTCGTGCCGACCTGATGCGGCAGGTCGCGCCGGCGGGCCCGGTGTACCAGGCCGGCACGCTCAGCGGCAACCCGGTCGCGATGGCGGCCGGCCTGGCCACGCTGCGGCTGATCGAGGCCCCGGGCTTCCACGAACGGCTCGAGCGCCGCACGCACGAATTGTGCGACGGCCTGGAGACGGCGGCACGCGACGCGGGTGTCGCGCTGACGACCAATCGCAGCTGCGCGATGTTCGGGCTGTTCTTCACCGACCGGAAGGTCGAGACCTTCGCCGACGCGATCGCCTGCGACACCGCGGCGTTCAACCGGTTCTTCCACGCGATGCTGCGCCGCGGCGTGTACTTCGCGCCCTCCGCGTTCGAAGCCGCGTTCCTGTCGAGCGCGCACGGCGACGTCGAGATCGCGCATACGATCGACGCAGCGCGCGAGGCGTTCCGGGAGGTCGCCTCGGCATGAGCACCGATCGCGGCGCGGACGGCCTCCGCCTCGAGACGCTCGCGGTGCACTCCGGTGGCGAGCCGGACCTCGCGACCGGCGCGATCGCGCCCCCGATCCATCTGTCCACCACGTTCCGCCACGGCCCCGCCGGCGAACGCGTCGCCGGGTTCGAGTACCAGCGTGAAGACAACCCGACGCAGGCGCGGCTGGAACACACGCTCGCGACGCTCGAAGGCGGCGCCCGCGCCCTGGTGTTCGGCTCCGGCATGGCGGCGATGAACGGCCTTCTCGAATCGCTGCCGGCCGGCGCGCACTTCCTTTATCCGCTCGACTGCTACACCGGCCTGCGTTCGCTGGCGAACGAATTCCTGCCCGAGCGCGGCATCACCGGCACCGCCGTGGATCTCGCCGACCTCGACGCCGTGCGCGCCGCGATGCGTCCCGCCACGGTGCTGATCTGGGCGGAGACGCCGTCCAACCCGCTGCTGCAGGTCGCCGACATCGAGGCCCTGGCGCGGCTCGCGCGGGCCCACGGCGCGCGGCTGGCCTGCGACAACACGTTCGCCACGCCGATGCTCCAGCGCCCGCTGACACTGGGCGCGGACGTCGTGATGCACTCGACGACGAAGTATTTCGGCGGCCACAGTGACGTGATGGGCGGCGCACTGGTCTTCGCGCACGACGATGATCTCGCCGCCCGGGCCGCACACCGGCGACACGTCACCGGCGCGGTGCTGGCACCCTTTTCGGCCTGGCTGACCCTGCGCGGCTGCCGCTCGCTGCCGGCACGGATGGCGTGGCATTGCCGTGGCGCGCGCGCGCTGGCGGAATTCCTCGCGAAGCATCCCGCCGTGGCGCAGGTGAACTGGCCGGGGCTGCCGGATCACGCCGGCCACGCGATCGCCGCGCGGCAGATGCGCGATTTCGGCGCGATGCTCAGCGTCCGTCCGCACGGCGGCCGCGAGGCGGCGCTGGCGGTCGCGGGCGCGCTCCGGCTGGCGACCAACGCCACGTCGCTCGGCGGCCCCGAAACGCTGGTCGAACACCGGGCGTCGGTGGAAGGGCCGCTTCCGCACAGCGCGCCGGACCTGCTGCGCGTGTCGGTCGGGCTGGAACATCCGGACGATCTGGTCGCGGACTTCGGCGAAGCGCTCGGAGTACTCGCGTGACGACCGCACCGGAACTCGGCGGGCGCGGGCTCGGCCCGGCGACGGCGACCGGCTGGCGTGCGCGCTGGTTCCACATCATCTTCCGGCACGACGAAGGCCCGGCGCGCCAGTTCGACCTGCTGCTGATCGCGGCCATCGTGGCGAGCGTGACCGTGGTGATCCTCGACAGCGAGGCCGGGCTGCACGCGCGCTGGGCGACCTGGTTCTACGCGCTCGAATGGATGTTCACGCTGCTTTTCACCCTCGAGTACGCCGTCCGGCTCGCGGTCGTGCGGCGGCCGCTGGCCTACGCGCGCAGTTTCTTCGGCGTCATCGACCTGCTTTCCATCCTGCCGACCTACCTGTCGCTGCTGCTGCCCGGCAGCCAGGCGCTGCTGGTCGTGCGCGTGCTGCGCATCCTGCGCATCTTCCGCGTGCTCAAGCTGCTGGAATACACCGAGGCCGGCGGCATGCTGGTGACGGCGCTGTACCGCGCGCGACGCAAGATCCTCGTGTTCCTCGTCGCGGTGCTGACACTGGTGCTGATCTTCGCCGCCGCGATGTACGTCATCGAAGGTCCGGCGAACGGGTTCACCAGCATCCCGGTGTCGATGTACTGGGCGATCGTGACGATGGCCACCGTCGGATTCGGCGACATCACGCCGCTGACCCCGCTGGGGCGGTTCGTGACGTCCGCGCTGATCCTGATCGGCTACGGCATCATCGCCGTCCCCACCGGGATCTACACCGCGGAACTGGCGATGGGACTGCGCGAACGCCGCCGGGTGCGCTGCGGCGGCTGCGCGCTCGCGGAGCACGAGCCGGATGCCGCGCACTGCCGCCGGTGCGGCGAGCCCCTGCCCGAGGCCTGAGCGGGGCGGCGCGCGTCACCAGCTCCCGCTGTTCGGCATCGACAGCCACGGCTCGCGCGGTTCCAGTGCCTGGCCCTTCTGCAGCAGCTCGATGGAGATGCCGTCCGGCGAGCGGACGAAAGCCATGCGGCCGTCGCGGGGCGGGCGATTGATGGTGACGCCGTGCGCCTGCAGCCGCTCGCAGGCCGAATGGATGTCGTCGACCTCGAACGCGAGGTGGCCGAAATTGCGTCCGCCGGCGTAGGCCTCGTCGTCCCAGTTGAAGGTGAGCTCGACCTCGGCATCGGGCGACTCGGGGGCGGCGAGGAACACCAGCGTGAAGCGTCCCTGCGGCACCTCGCGACGCCGCACTTCGCGCAGACCCAGCGCGTCGACGTAGAAGCGTAGCGACGCCTCGAGGTCGCGCACGCGCACCATCGTGTGCAGGTATCTCATGACGGCAGGAACAGGTCGGGCAGCAGCGGCTTCGACGGATCGACCGCGTAGCGCGCGAAATCGTCGACGCCCGCCGCACGCAGCACCTCCTCGTCGATCAGGAAGCGGCCGGTCACCTCGCGCGCGGGTGAGGTGAGGATCGCGTGCGCGGCGTCGGCCACGATCGCGGGCGTGCGGCAGCGGTCGATCTCGGCGCCCGGAATCATCTTCAGCGCGTCGGTGGCGATCACGGTGCGCGGCCACAGCGCGTTCACCGCGACGCCGCGTGGCCCGAATTCGGCCGCCAGCCCGAGCGTGACGAAACTCATGCCCATCTTCGCCAGCGTGTAGCCGGTATGGGGGCCCCACCACGCCGGATCGAGCGTCGGCGGCGGCGCCAGTGTCAGGACATGCGGATCCGGCGCCTGCAGCAGGTGCGGCAGACAGGCCTGCGCGCACAGGAACGCGCCGCGCGCATTCACCTGCTGCATCAGGTCGAAGCGCTTCATCGGCGTCTCCAAAGCGCCGCGCAGCCAGATCGCGCTGGCGTTGTTCACCAGGATGTCGAGGCCGCCGAAACGTTCCACCGTGGCCGCGACCGCGCCGCGCACGTCGTCTTCCTCGCGGATGTCGCATCGCAGCGCGAGGCCCTGCCCGCCCGCGGCGTCCACCGCCGCCGCCGCGTCGTGGATGGTGCCGGGCAGCTTCGGGTTCGGAACCGACGATTTCGCCGCGATCGCGACGTTCGCGCCGTCGCGCGCCGCACGCAGCGCGATGGCCAGCCCGATGCCGCGCGAGGCGCCGGTGATGAACAGGGTCTTGCCGCGCAGATCGGCCATCCGTCGCCTCCGGAAACTTCGCGCAGTGTAAACCGGGGTCGCCGGGGGCCGGCCTATAATCGCCGCCCATATGGATTCCGCCCGTTTCGAAGCCCTCGTCGCCTGGATCGGCCAGAATCCGCTCGCGGCGGGCCTCGTGATCTTCCTCATCGCATTCGGCGACGCGCTGGTGATCGTCGGCGTCGCCGTGCCGGCCGTCCCGCTGCTGTTCGCGGTCGGCACGCTGGTCGGGCTCGGGCATGTCGACGGCTGGTACGCGCTGCTGTGCGCCAGTGCCGGCGCGTTCGCGGGCGACGGCATCAGTTACTGGGTCGGCCACCGCTTCGGGCCGCAGCTGCGGCAGCGCTGGCCGTTCTACAAGCACCCGCAGTGGCTCGCGCGCGGCGAGATCGCGTTCCGCCGGCACGGCATGAAGAGCATCGTGATGGCGCGCTACGTCGGCGCGATCCGCCCGTTCGTGCCGGCCATCGCCGGCATGCTGCGGATGCCGCTGAAACAGTACGGCCCGGCGAGTTTCGTCGCCGCGATCATCTGGTCGGCCACGTTCCTCGCGCCCGGCTGGCTGTTCGGCACGTCGCTGGATCTCGTCGCGGCGGTCGCCGGGCGGCTGGCGATCGTGCTCGGCGTCGTGCTGGTGCTGGTCGCCGCGATCTGGACGCTCGTGTTCCAGCTCTGGCGCTGGCTCGGCGCGCACACCACCGACATGATCGAGCGCGCGCTCGCGTGGTCGCACCGGCATCCGGTACTCGGCCGCTACTCGGAAGCGCTGATCGACCCCAACCGGCCGGAATCGGCCTCGCTGCTGCTGCTGGCGATCGTGCTGGCGTTCGCGGGATGGGGTTTCTTCAGCCTGCTGATCTCCGTCAGCGGCGGCAGCGCGCCGTCCGACCTCGACCTGACCGTGCACCAGCTGATGTTCGCGTTGCGCAACCCGCTGGCCGACGTGCCCATGGCCTTCCTCGCCTCGCTCGGCGACGCGGTGGTGCTGTGGCCGGCGGTGCTCGGCGTGTTCGCGTGGCTGCTGTGGCGCCGCCGGCACGTGGCCGCGTGGCACTGGCTCGCCGCCCCGGCGTTCGCGCTGGCGCTGACGTGGGTGCTCGGCTGGCTGCTGCACATGCCGAAGCCGCCGGCGGCGACGGCGGCGCCGGGTTTCAGCTTCCCGTCGGCGTCGGTGACGCTGGCGACCGTGGTCTACGGGTTCTTCGCCGTGCTGATCGCGCGCGAACTGCCCGGGCGCAAGCGCGCCTGGCCGTACGTCGTCACCGCGCTGATCGTGGCGCTGCTCGGGTTCTCGCGCCTGTACCTCGGCGCGCACTGGCTCAGCGACGTGCTCGCCGGGATGATGCTCGGCCTGCTGTGGATCGCCGCGCTCGGCATCGCCTACCGGCGTCGCGTGGTGCGCTCGTTCTGGGTGCGGCCGACGGCGACCGTGTTCTTCGTGCTGGTGCTCGGCACCGCCGCCTGGCACGGCAGCCGCGTCGCCGACGACATGCTGGCGCGCTTCGCGCCGCCGCTGGCGAGCACGCCGCTCGACGCGTCGCGCTGGTGGGCGTACGACTGGCAGGTGGCGCTGCCGTCGCATCGCAACGAGATGGACGCGGCGACCGCGTGGCCGCTGAACGTGCAGTACGCGGGCCGCCTCGACGACCTGCGTGCGCGCCTGCTGCTCGCCGGCTGGGAAGACTACGACACCGGCGGCTGGACCGGGCTGCTGCAGACGCTCGACAAGGACGCCTCGCCCGATGAGCTGCCGGTGCTGCCGGCGACCCACGAAGGCCGGGCCGAAGCGCTGGTGATGGTCCGTCGCGGCGACGACCGCAGACGCATGGACGTGCTGCGCCTGTGGGCGGCACCGGTGGTGCTGCAGCCGGGTGACCTGAAGGTGTGGATGGGGACGGCGCAGGAACTGCGCTTCACCGAGCAGCTCGACTTCGTCAGCTACTGGCAGGCGCAGCCGATCGACGACGCCCTGCTCGACGACGTGCGCGAGGGCACGACCGGCCTGCAGGCGGAGCTCTCGATCCGCGACGACGACGGCCGCCGCGTGCTGCGCCTGCGCGCGCCGCCGCCGCTCTAGTCGGCCTGGAAATCCGGCAGCCGCTCGACGAGCGACTGCAGGCGCGCGTCGGCGTCGTCGAGTTCCAGCAGCCGCTGCCGGTCGGCCGCCGTCAGCGGCAGCCATTCGGCCAGGCGCCAGCCGACCCAGGCCGCGTCGGCGAGGTCGCCCTTCCCGGCGCCTTCGTGGTCGATGCCCGCCTTGTCCATCACCCGCGCGAGCAGCAGCGACAGCAGGTGGTGTTCGGAACGCAGCAGGCTCGGCGGGGCTTCGCGCAGCCAGCGCACCGTGCCGACGACGAGGCCGTCCGGCTGCACGCGCGTGCGCAGGATTTCGAAGCGCCGCCCGCCATGCACGGTGATCGCGAGCAGCCCTTCGTCGGTCATCGCGAAGTCGATGATGGCGGCTTCCGTGCCGATCGTCGCGGTCGCCCTGGCGACGCCGACCTCGCCGCCTTCCTTCAGCAGGCAGATGCCGAAACCCTCGCCGGTGCGGCCGCAGCGGCGCACCAGGTCGAGATAGCGCGGCTCGAAGATCCGCAGCGCCAGATTGCCGCCGGGGAACAGCACGGAGGACAGCGGGAACAGCGGCAGTTCGACGTCCATCTCAGCCCGGCAGCGCCGCGAGCAGGCGGCGCGGCGCGTCCTCGAAACCGCCGTTGGACATGAACACGACCTGGTCGCCGCGACGCACGGTGCCGGCGAGCGCGGCGACGAGCGCGTCGACCGTCGGCACGGTATGGCCTTCGCCCTGCAGCGCCGACACCACCGCGGCGGCATCCCACGGCAGCTCGGGTCGATGCAGGAAGAACACCGCGTCCGCGTCGCGCAGCGACGGCGCGATCTGCGCCGCGTGCGCGCCGAGGCGCATCGAATTGCTGCGCGGCTCCATCGCGACGACGATCCGCGCGTCGCCGACGCGCGCGCGCAGCCCCTGCAGCGTCGTGCGGATCGCCGTCGGGTGGTGCGCGAAATCGTCGTAGACCGTGATGCCGTCGCGCTCGCCGAGCCGCTCGAGGCGGCGCTTGACGCTGACGAACGCCGGCAGCGCCGCGATCGCGGTGGCGATGTCGGCACCGACCGCGTCGGCCGCCGCGATCGCCGCGAGGCCGTTCATCACGTTGTGGCGTCCGACCAGGTGCCAGCGCACGGTGCCGACCGGCTCGCCACGGCGCAGCACGTCGAACTCGGAGCCGTCCTCCCGGCGCAGTCGTGCGATCCAGTCGTGGTCGCCGTCGATGCCGAAGGTTTCCACCGGCGTCCACGCGCCCATCGCCAGCACCTCGTGGATCGCGGCGTCCTCGCCGTTGACGATCAGGCGGCCGCGCCCCGGCACGATGCGGACCAGATGGTGAAACTGCCGCTGGATCGCCGCGAGGTCGGGAAAGATGTCGGCGTGGTCGAATTCGAGGTTGTTGAGGATCGCGACCGTCGGCCGGTAATGCACGAACTTGCTGCGCTTGTCGAAAAACGCGGTGTCGTACTCGTCGGCTTCCACGACGAATTCGCGACCGCCGCCGAGCCGCGCCGACACGCCGAAATTCTCCGGCACGCCGCCGACCAGGAAGCCCGGATCGCGCCCGGCCGCGTCGAGCAGGTACGCGAGGATCGACGTCGTGGTCGTCTTGCCGTGCGTGCCGGCGACCGCGATCGTCTCGCGCCCCGGCAACACGTTCTCGCTGAGCCACTGCGCGCCGGACGTGTAGGCCAGCCCCTGGTCGAGCACGTGTTCGACCGCGGGATTGCCGCGCGACAGCGCGTTGCCGACGACGACCACGTCGGTGTCGGCGGACAGGTGCCCGGGCGCGTAACCCGACGCGAGCGTGATGCCGAGCTGCTGGAGCTGCGTCGACATCGGCGGGTACACGTTCTGGTCGGAGCCGTCGACCGCGTGGCCGAGCTCGCGCGCCAGCGCGGCGACCCCGCCCATGAACGTGCCGCAGATGCCGAGGATGTGCAGTTTCATCGCGCTCAGGATGTCAGGTGCCGGCCGGCCGGGGAACGGCCGGCGCGAACAGGAGCAGCAGGACCAGTTCGGCGACCACCAGCACGACGGCCAGCAGCAGGCCCTGCTGGCGTCGCACGTCCAGCGCGTGCGTCCAGATCGACGCGTCGACGCGCAGTTTCCAGACGAACAGCACCAGCATGGCCAGCGCCGGCAGCATCGCCTGCGGTGGCGTCGCGCCAGGGGTGCCGTCGGGGGTGACGTAGGGCAGCAGCGCCACGGCCGCCGGCAGCATCGCCAGCGAGAACAGCAGGCCGGCGCCCGCCTGGGCCAGCAGCGTCTGCGCGGTGCGGTTCGCGAAGCCGCGCGCGCGGAGCAGCCACGGCGTCACGCCGGCCAGCACCAGCAGCGTCACGCCGAGCCGGGCGAGGATCGCCGGCCCCTGCGCGCCGGTCGCGACCCCGACGGCCGCCTGGAACGCCAGCAGCGAGCCGATCGCCACCCGCGTCGCGACGACGGAGTACGGGAGGTCCTGCGGGCCGGTCCGCAACAGGCAGACGCCGAACAGCTGGCGCAGCAGCGCGCCCATCGACGCGGATCAGCCGACTTCGGGCGTGGGCGCGAGCGTGACGAGGATGCGCTGGAAGACGTCGTCCATGCCGCCGACGCCGTCGACGCACGCGAGGCGGCCGGTCGTGCGGTAGAAGTCGACGACCGGCGCGGTCGCCTCGTCGTACACCGCCAGCCGCTTGCGCACCGCGTCCGGGGAATCGTCGGCCCGGCCTTCGGCCTGCGCGCGCCCCGCGAGACGGTCGACCAGCTTCTCGGCGTCGACGTCGAGCTGCACGGCGATGTCGACCGGCTGCCCGAGCCGCGCCAGCAGCGCGTCGAGCGCGTTGGCCTGCGCGAGGTTGCGCGGGTAGCCGTCGAGGATGAAGCCGCCGCCGGTGTCGCCGGCCGTCAGGCGCTCCTCGAGCATGCCGAGCACGATCTCGTCGGACACGAGCGCGCCCGATTCCATCACGGCCTTCGCCTTGCGGCCCAGGTCGGTGCCCGCGGCGACGGCCGCGCGCAGCAGCTCGCCGGTGGAGATATGCGGCACCTGCAGGTGTTCGCGAAGGCGCGCGGCCTGCGTTCCCTTGCCCGAGCCGGGCGCGCCGAGTAGTACGAGTCGCATGCGATCACCGAAGCCTGAAAACGAGATCGCACGGCACCGTCATCACCCCGTTTGGCTATAGTGGGGCCGCCGACAGGCCGTGCGGACCGGGAAACGCTACCGGCCGGGGCGCGCCGAGTCAACGAAAAGCGGGAAAACCATGGGCAAGGGAACGCTCCTCTACGCGCAGTCCGGCGGCGTCACCGCCGTGATCAACGCCAC
>CAMPHE010000051.1 GCA_946885815.1 uncultured Arenimonas sp. | reverse complement strand
CGCATCGGCAAGCCGTCGCTCGTCGTCTGCCTCGATTCGGGCTGCGCGAACTACGACCAGCTGTGGTGCACCACCTCGCTGCGCGGCCTCGCCGGCGGCAACCTGAAGGTCAGCGTGCTGTCGGAAGGCGTGCATTCCGGCGACGCGTCGGGCGTCGTGCCGTCGAGCTTCCGCATCCTGCGCACGCTGCTTTCCCGGCTCGAGGACCAGACGACCGGGAAGATCCTCGTCGAAGACCTGTACGTGGAGATTCCGGAGCAGCGCCTCGAGCAGGCGCGCCGCGCGACCGAGGTGCTCGGCACCGAGGTGTACGACAAGTTCCCGTTCCTGCCGGGCATGTCGCCGATGAGCGACGACCTCGCCGAACTCGTGCTCAACCGCACGTGGCGCCCGGCATTGTCGATCACCGGTGTCGACGGCATGCCGCCGCTGTCGAGCGCCGGCAACGTGCTGCGCCCGCACACCGCGGTGAAGCTGAGCCTGCGCCTGCCGCCGACGCTGGAACCGAAGAAGGCCGGCGAGATCATCAAGCGCGTGCTGGAGGCCGACCCGCCGAACGGCGCGAAGGTCGAGGTGGAACTGGAGAAGGCGAGCACCGGCTGGAACGCGCCGGCGCTGGCGCCGTGGCTGGAGGCGGCGATCGACCAGGCCTCGCGTGATTTCTTCGGCGCGCCGGCGATGTACATGGGCGAAGGCGGCACGATCCCGTTCATGGGCATGCTCGGCGAGAAGTTCCCCGGCGCGCAGTTCATGATCACCGGCGTGCTCGGCCCGCATTCGAACGCGCACGGCCCGAACGAATTCCTGCATATCCCGACCGGCAAGCGCGTCACGTCGGCGGTGGCGCGCGTGATCGCCGAACACTTCACCGCCAGCGGCAAGGGCCTGACGCGTGGCGTCGGCGTCGCCGCCGGCGCGGCGGAATTCGGCGACCACGGCTGCTGCTGACGCCGGCATGTCGACGCCGGCCGCCGAGGCGAAAGTCGCGCAGCTCGCCGGCGAAGCCGAACGGCTGGCGCGCGCCGGACAGCGGCAGGCGGCGGCGCGGCTGTGGGACCAGGTGCTGGCGCTGGCGCCGGAGCATCCCGGCGCGCTCAACCATCTCGGCGCGCAGGCGCTGGCGTCCGGCGATGTCGCCGGTGCGGAGGCGCTGCTGTCGCGGGCAGTCCGCGGCCCGGCGCCACCCGCGATCGCGCACGCCAACCTCGCCCGCGTGCGGCTCGCGCAGGGCGACACCGACGCCGCGCTGGCCGAACTCGATCGCGCGCTGAAGCTCGAGCCGGCGGCGTTCGCCGCGCATTTCGAGAAGGCGGCGATCTACGGCCGGCTCGGCCGCGAGAAGGACCAGGCGCTGGCGTACCAGAGCGCGCTGCAGGTGATGCCGGCGGCGGCCGTGACGCCGGAAGCGCGCGCGCTGGTCGAGCGCGCGCAGGCCTCGGTGACGGCGAACCAGCAGCGCCTGCACGCGTTCCTCGACCAAAGGCTGCAGCCGCTGCGCAGCGGCGTGTCGTCGCGACGGCTGTCGCGCTTCGAGGAATCGTTCGACGTCTCGCTCGGCCGCAAGCCGCTGCACCTGTCGAAGCCGGCGCTGTTCCAGGTGACGGGCCTGCCGTCGGTCGCGTTCTTCGAGCGCGAGGATCTGCCGTGGTCGGGTGCCGCCGAGGCCTTCACCGACGACATCCGCGCCGAACTGCACGACGTGCTCGCCGACGACGAAGCCGGTTTCATCCCCTACGTGCGTACCCGCGCGGGCGAGCCGGCGGCGCAGTTCGCGCCCCTCGACCGCAACCCGGACTGGAGCGCCTACTTCCTCTGGCAGCACGGCCAGCGCATCGACGCGCACGTGCAGCGCTGTCCGCGGACGCTGGCGATGCTCGAGGTCGTGCCGCAGGTCGAGATCGCGCACCGCGCGCCGGCCGCGTTCTTCTCGGCGCTCAAGCCGCACACGCTGATCCCCCCGCACAACGGCGCCACGAACTGCCGCCTCACCTGCCACCTGCCGCTGGTGATCCCGCCCGACTGCGCGATCCGCGTCGGCAACCACGTCCGCACGTGGACGCCGGGCGAGCTGCTCGTGTTCGACGACACCGTCGAGCACAGCGCGTGGAACCACAGCGACCACCTGCGCGTGGTGCTGATCTTCGACATCTGGCACCCGCTGCTCACCGACGCCGAGCGCGCGCTGGTGAAGGAGACGCTGGAAGGCGTGATGGCGTACTACGGGAAAGACGCACCGCTGGGCGAAATGTAGGAGTGGCCGTAGGAGCGGGGGTTTCGCGCGGTTTCGCGTGCCACCACCCCGTGATCGCGAGTCGCGGCTGGCGCGCCCCAGGCGCGACCAGCCCGACGGGGTGCCGGGCCGGCACCTTGAACAGGCTCAGCGAATTGAACTTCGGCACGTACGACTCGCTGACGCCGCCGTCGTCGTCGACGAAATGCAGCAGACCGCCCCAGTCGGCTTCCCATTCGCGCGACAGGTTCAGCACGTAGGCGAAGCGGCGCGCTTCCTGCTCGTGGCGGTCGTCGTGCGTACGCAGGAACTCGCCGGGCAGGTAGCGCGTGGCCTGCGCGCCGACCATCGCCAGTTCGCGGTCGCCGGTGAAGTCGCGGATGAACGCGAGGAACTGCGGGCTGTTGAAGAAGCGCAGGGCCGCGTGCACCAGAAGATGCGGATCGCGGCCTTCCTTCATCGCTTCGACGATCAGGTAGCGGTCGTAGACGAAATGGAAACCGGCGTTCGCCGTGCGGTACGCGGCGGGCATCCGCTCGCGACGCACTTCCGGCGTCCACGCCGGCGTGTCCGGCAGGCCCCGTTCGGCGGTGACCCACGGCACGTCGTCGCGCAGGCTGTCGGCCAGCCGCATGGCGGCGTCGCGCTGCAGGAAGTCGGTGATCTGCACGCGGCCGTGGCGCAGCAGCGCTTGGCGGGCGGGCGCGAAATCGAGGGCTTCGTTGATCATCGTCGGGACGTGCGCGGGGACGGCGCATTCTAGCCGCGCGCGGCGGAGGGCGCCGCGCCGCCGCGTACAATCGCGACACGATGCGCGACCGCCTGCCATGACCCGCCTGCCCTCCGCCGCCGCCGCTTCGAAGGCCGCCGCGATGCGCGCGGTCGCCGCCGGCGACCGGTCGCTCGCGCTGGAACACATGCGCCGTGCGGTCGCACTGGCACCGGAAAGCGCGGCGCTGCAGGTCGAACTCGGCTGCCTGCTGGCGATGGACGGCCAGCTGCCGCCGGCGATCGACCGGTTCGTCGACGCGACGCGGCTCGACCCGGCGTTCGCCGACGCGTGGCATTTCCTCGGCATCACGTGGCTGCGACTGGGACGCGCGGGCGCGGCGCTGCCGGCGCTCCGCCGCGCGCTCGCGTTGGCGCCGACGCGCACCGGCACGCGCGACGCGCTGGCCGACGCCGAGTTCCACGCCGGTTTCCCGGGCGATGCCCTGCCGCTCTGGCAGGCTCGACACTCGGCACGACCGGACGACGAACAGGCGACGCTGCGGCTCGGCGAAACGCTCACGCGGCTGGGGCGCGGCGACGAGGCCGTGGCGCTGTTCCGCGAGGCGTCGTCGGCGCGGCCCGGATCGCCGGCGCTGTGGATGGCGCTGGGCCAGGCGCAGGAAGCGGTCGGCGCGCGCGACCACGCCCGCGTCGCCTACGAGCGCGCGCTGGCGCTGCAACCCGGCTGGGGCTTTCCGCTGGCCGCGCTGCTGGGCCTGCTCCGCGCGGACGCGCCTGCGGACCGCGTCGACGAGGCCACCGCCCTGCTCGGTACCGCACTGCCCGACGCCGACCGCGCGCTGATCGGCTACGAACTCGGCAAGGTCCACGACGCCCGCGGCGACCACGCGCAGGCGCTCGCGTGCTGGGACGACGCGAATGCCGCGCGCCGGCGCGAACGCGGCGAATTCGATGCCGATGCCTTCGCCCGCCGGATCGACGCGACGATGGCCACCTTCGATGCCGCGGCCTTCGCGCGCGTGCGCGCGCCGACCGCACACGCCGGCGACGCGCGACCGGTCTTCGTCGTCGGCATGCCACGCAGCGGCACGACGCTGACGGAGCAGATCCTCGCCGCGCATCCGTCCGTCGCCGGCGCCGGCGAGCTGCTGGAACTCGCCCTCGTCGCGCGGAATCTGCCGATGCGCGACGGGTCGTCGCCGGGATGGCCCCCGGTACTCGACGCGCTGGCCCCCGACGCGCTCGCGCGTGGCGCCGAGCGCTGGCTCGAAGGCGCGACGCGACTCGCGCCTCCCGATGCGGCGCGGCTCGTCGACAAGGAGCCGATGAACTTCCATCTGCTCGGCCTCGCCGCGCTGATGTTCCCGGCGGCGCGCGTCGTCTGGTGCCGGCGCGATCCGCGCGACGTCGCGGTGTCGATCTACGGCGAGAACTTCGCGCTCGACGAGCCGTTCGCCACGACGATGCACGGCATCGGCCGCTGCATCGCCGGCCACGAGCGCCTGATGCGCCACTGGCAGGCGGTGCTGCCGCTGCCGATCCTGGAACTGCATTACGAATCGCTGGCCACCGATCTCGAGGCGCAGGCGCGGCGGCTCGTGGATTTCGTCGGGTTGCCGTGGGATCCGGCCGTGCTGCGGTTCCATGCGACCGCGGGTTTCGTGCAGACGCCCAGCCGCTGGCAGGTGCGCCAGCCGGTGCACACGCGGTCGATCGGCCGGTGGCGGCATTACGCCTCGGCGATGCCGCCGCTGCTCGCCGGCCTGGAAACCCCGGGCTGAGCATTCGTGCGCGGCATCAGCCTGCGCGCGGGCCCGCCTGCAGTGCCCAACCCAGCACGCCCTCGCGCTGCGCGAGCGGCTCGCAGGTCACGTCCGCTTCCGGGCGCGCCGCGCGGATCGCCGCGACCAGCGCACCCGCTCCGGTCGCATCCAGCGCATGCGCGACCAGCTCCGCGGTACGCAGCTGCGCCAGCCCGAGCGCGTCACGCCACGCATCCACCGCGGCGAGCACCGGCGCGGGGTCGGGGCCCGCGGCGGCGAGCAGCCGCTGCGCATGGTCGCGCGCCTCGCGCAGCAGGTCGGGCGCGGGCGACGCCGCGATCGACGCGCCCAGCACGCGCATCACGGTGTTGTAGGCCTCGCGGTCGCGCGCGGCTTCGGCCACCCGTGACAGATCGCGTCCGGCCCGCGCGGCGGCGAACCACGGCAGCACGGCGGCGACCGCGTCCAGCAGACCGCCCGGCGCGAGCAATGCGCGCTGGTGCGCGAGTTCGGCGCGGCCGACATCGACCAGCACGGAACCCGCGTGATGCATCACCAGCGCGATCCGCCCGCCGGGCGACGCGACGCGCAGCATCTCCGCGAGCGCGGCGTCGCGATCGGCATATTCGAACCCGAACTGGCTCGCGACCAGGTCGAACGCGCCCTCGGGACCCGGCAGCTGCTCCATCGCCACGCCGGCGTGGAAGCGGACGTCGTCATGCTCGCCGGGCCGGTACCAGCGCGGCGCGATCCGGGCCAGGTCCACCGCGTCGATGCGCAGCACGCGGGGTCCGCGCGTTTCCCTGAAAAGCAGCGGCAGCGCGCCGTTGCCGGTGGCGAGGTCGAGCACGCGCGCACCCTCGGCCAATGCCGTCGCCTGCCCGCGCCAGAACGCGCCGATGGCGCCTTCGTAGTTGCCGGCGAAGCTGCCGACGCACGAATGCAGGCCGCCGGCGGCCCAGTAGGAGGACCACGCGGCCTGCCGCGGGTCGGGGGAGCTGGACGTCATCGGCGCATTGTCCGGAGGCCGGCGCCAAAAAAGAAGGGCCCCGTTTCCGGGGCCCTTCGAAACAACCGTCTCTACGCAGGGATCAGAACGTCTGCGTGTAGCGGAAGTAGGTGGTACGACCATACGCGTCGTACAGGTAGAAGTTCCACGGACGACCGTCGTACGCGGTCAGCTCCGGGTAACGGTCGCCGACATTGGTGGCGCCAATGGCGAGCGTCGCGTTCCACGGGGCCTTCCACGACAGCTGCACGTCGTTCGTCGCGTACCCGCCGACCTTGTTGCCGTCGTTCGAGCCGTTCGGACCGATGTAGTTGACGTTCCAGCCGACCGTGAAGTCGCCGTAGGTCCAGTTGTTGAGCAGCGTGGCGCGGGTTTCCGGCGTGCCCAGGATCGGGTCGCCATTGCCCACGTACTGGGTGGTGAAGCCGCCCTGGTCCGTGATGTCGTAGTGGAACACGTGCGCGACCGACAGGGTGTTGGTCATCTCGCCCATGTCGCCGAAGTCGAAGTTCGTGTTCAGGCGGAAGTCGATGCCGTCGGTCTCGAGGAGACCGGCGTTCGCGTAGCCCGAGACGATCTGGTTGATGCGACCGTTGGCGAAGCGCGTGATGCTGGTGCCGGCCGGGCAGTTGCCGTAGATCTCCGGGAACAGGTCGCAGTTGATGACGTCCTGCGCGCCGATCTGCGAGATCGTGTCGTCGACTTCGATGTTCCAGTAGTCGAGGCTCATGTCCAGCCACTCGAACGGGTCGTACACCACGCCGACGGAGAACTGCTTCGACTGCTCCGAGGACAGGTTCGGGTTCGCCTGGAAGAACGTGTCGACCTGCAGCTGGCAGGTCGTCGGCTCGCCGAGGGCGACGCACGAGGCCGGATCGTTGACCGGCTCGGCCGAGAAGGTCGTGGCCTGGGTCAGGATGTCGAGACCCGGGGCGCGGAAGCCTTCACCGTACGAACCACGGAACGTCAGGTTCTCGAGCGGCTGCCAGCGGACGGCGATCTTCGGCGAGAAGTCGCTGCCGTAGTCGCTGTACGAGTCGTGACGGCCAGCCAGCGTGATGTCGAAGTTGCTGGTGAACGGCAGCAGCCACTCGAAGAAGAACGCCTTGGCGTCACGGCCACCGGCCGACGAGGCGCCCGAGGAACCGAGGACGAGCGGGTTGCCGAATTCGTCGAGCGCCGACGACAGGGAGTCGTAGGTGTCGGCGAAGCGGTCTTCGCGGTACTCGGCGCCGACGACGGCGTTCGAGGTGCCGCCGCCCATCTCGAACAGGTCGAAGTTGACCTGGCCGTAGAACTCGTCCGTCTGCCAGCGCGACTCGCGGTTGATCGTCGCCTGCATGCCGGCGAGGACGTTCGGGTCCGCACCGTACGGGTCGTCGAACATGTAGTCGCCATCGTTGGCGGCAGCGGCCGCCAGCGAGCCGACGATGTAGCCACGGCCCAGTTCGATGTACTTGTAGTCGGTCCGGCGGGCGCCGAAGTCGACGCCGATCGTGTCGGTCAGCTGGCCCTGGAAGCCGACGAGGTAGTCGGAGTTCTGGGTGTCCGTGAAGTTGTCACGGTTGCCGGCCGCCGCGAAGCGGTGGAAGAAGTACGTCGGCAGGCCGTCGGTGCTGCCCGGGGCGCAGAAGCCGTCGATGTTGCCCGGGGTGTTGGCGCAGGTCATGCCGTTCTGGATGTCGTTCGGCGTGCCGTCGTCGACGATCACGGCGCCCGGAACCGGGGCGTAGCGACCGAAGGTCTCGACCTTCGTCGACGTCGCGGTGAAGTACACCGACCAGTCGTCGTTGATCTGGTGGTCGCCGCGGACGAACACGGACTTGTTGCCGACCTTCGCTTCATTGGCCGCGACCGAGTTGAAGTCGAACGAGCACAGGCCGCTGCCGGTGGTCCAGAAGGTACCGACGCAGTCGAAGCCCGGGACCGGCTGGAAGCCCGTTTCCCAGTCGTAGTAGTTGTTGCCGTAGGTCGACACGCCGAGGGTGTCGCCGCCGATCTGGTCGCGCGTGAACACCATGCCGCGCTTCGAGGCCGAGGCGCCACCGACGATGCGGGTGCGGTCCGACGACGAGCCGAACACGACCGACATGTCTTCCAGGTCGCCGCCGGCGACTTCGGTCTGGCCGACGCCGTAACGCAGCTCGGCGCCGTTGAAGTCCTTGCGCAGGATGATGTTGACCACGCCGCCGATCGCGTCGGAACCGTACACGGCGGACGCGCCGTCGGACAGGATCTCGATGCGCTCGACCGCCGCCAGCGGAATGGCGTTCAGGTCGGTACCGCTCGAGGCGGACATCGGGTTCGTCGGGGCGCGACGGCCGTCGACGAGGACGAGCGTGCGGCCCGAACCGATACCGCGCAGGTCGATCGTCGCGAGCGACTGCGCCGAGCTGCCGGACTGCGGCTTGAAGTTGCCGAACGACGCGAACGTCGAGTCGCGCAGGACGTCGGCGACGGACACGTCACCGGACGCATCGATCTGCGCGCGGTCGATGACGACGACCGGGACGGCACCTTCGATCTCGGCACGCTTCAGGCGCGAGCCGGTGACCTCGATGGTGTCGAGTTCGGTGGCTTCCTCCGTGGTGTCCTGCGCGAACGCGGGCACCGCGGCAAACGTGGAAGCGGCACCGGCGAGGAGCGCGAAGCGGATCGCGCCGGACAGCTGGTTGAATTTGGACATTTACTCTCTCTCCAACGTCAGAGTGATGGTGACTCTTAGAGTTCGGGAACCCGAAAAAGCCTAAGGGGAGCAGTCCGGACTGACAGCCACCCTGGCGAGCCGGAGCATAACGCAATCTTTACGCGCCGCAAACCTGGTTAAGGGGGCGTAAAGGCGGTTTTGTGACCCCGCAAGCAGAACGCCCGGCTGGGGGACCCCGGCCGGGCGTATTTTACCCTTATCTATCAAATGTTTAGCGTGTCAAGATGCTGGCGTCGCCGGAGAAGGTTTCGATGCGGATTTCACCGTTTCCGGCGCCCAGGCGGGCGTCCAGATGGCTGCCCGGGCCGTATTCCTCCGTTTCCACCCGGCCGACGGGGCTGCGGATCGATCCGCTGAAGGACTCCACACGCAGCCGGGCGGAACTATCGGCCGGCAGCGTCAGCGTGAGGTCGCCGCTCACGGATTCGGCGTCGATCGACCCGCCGGCGGCCAGCCCGGTGTCGAGCTTCGCGTCGCCCGAGACGGATTCGACGGTGAGCCGCTCCACGGTCGCCGACGACAGCGCGATGTCCCCGCTGACGGCCGACAGGGCCACCCGGCCGGAGATGCGACCGACCGCCCGGACGTTGCCGCTGACCGATTCGACGCCGATGTCGCGGCTTTCGACTTCGGCGTCGACATCGCCGCTGACGCTCTCGAGCCGTACCTCGTCGGCACGCGCGGCGCGCACGAGCACATCGCCGCTGACGCTCTCCAGCTGCAGCCGGCGCCCGCCGGTTCCGGCGACGTCGATGTCGGCGCTCACGCCCTCCACGCTCACCGAGGCCCGCGCCGGCAGCGTCACTTCCAGCATCGTCGGTCCGCTCCGGTCGCGCGAGAACCAGCCACCCGTCTCGGGGTAGCGCACGTGGATGGAGAGCGCCTGGTTTCCGCCGTCGATGTCGAGCTTCTCGACGCCTTCGCCGAGGCTCCCGGTGATGCGAACCCGCGGCTGGTCCCAGGTGCGCACCGTGACGCGCCCCTTCATGTTCTCGATGGTGACGCGGCCGTGGGGCGCCCGCGGCCGGGCTTAGGGGATCGGGGGCTGCGCGCGCACGGGGGGGGCCCCCACCAGGCCCGCCCCGCAGGTCAGGTATTTAATGGTAGTTGTCC
>CAMPHE010000050.1 GCA_946885815.1 uncultured Arenimonas sp. | reverse complement strand
CTCGCGCAGCGCGGCGCGCCCGAAGATGTCGATGCAGGCCAGCCAGGCACCGATCGTGGCGATGATCCGGCCCTTCTCGGGCGCGACGGCCTGCACGATCCACAGCACCCCCAGCGCCAGCCACCACGTCAGCCGGCGCTGCCGCAGCACGAGCCGGCACTCGGCGGCGATCAGGCGGCCGGCACGAAACCGGTCGAACGGCGCCAGCAGGGGCTCCAGCCAGCGCAGGCGCAGGCCGCCGCTGCCACCGCCGTCGACGCGCGCGACGCCGCTGCGCGCCGCCGCCCAGTCGACCAGCGGCGTCATCGCCAGCAGACCGCCCAGCGCGACCAGCACCCAGATCGCGCGTCCGAGCAGATCGATCGGACGCGGGACCCAGGCATCCCACGCGAACGTGCGCACTTCTCCCGAGACGAGGCTGGCGCCGATGCTGAAGCCTTCCTTCGCCAGCGCCGGGTCGACCGCCGCCAGGCCGAGGCGGATGTCGCGCATCGCCAGCGACAGCCCGCCGGGCTCGCTCATCCAGATGCCGGTCTCGCGCGTCGCCTCGTCGGGGTCGAAGGTCTGCGCGAGCGAGATGAACACGAAGATCCACAGGAAGAAGTAGAGGACATTGCCGCCGCTGCGCCGCAGCCACGGCACCAGGTCGAACAGCACCGCGAAGGTCGCCGCGAGCGCCAGCGCCGGCAGCGTCAGCACCAGCGATGGCTGCAGCAGCTGCCACGGCGCGACGGCGGCCGATTCGCCGCGCCAGAACTGCGCGACCAGCCCGACGCCGAGGCCGACGAACACCAGCAGCATCAGCACCGCCATGTGGCTGCTCCACTTCGCCAGCAGCCAGCCGGCGCGCGTCATCGGCGTCGCGACGAGCAACTGCCAGACGCGCGTCTCGAAATCGCGCACCACCGTGCCGCGCACGATGTAGAAGCCGGCGAGCGTCAGCATCGACGCGTAGATCAGCGCCAGCACCATGCCGACCCACGCCGGCGAATACGCCCCGCGCAGGTCGCCCACGGCGACGGTCACATAGCCGGCGTCCGCCGGCGGGAAGCACCACCACGTGGCGATCGCGACGCCGCCGAGCACGACCCAGAAGCGCGTGCTGCGGCTTCGCTCGCGGAAATCGGCGAGGACGATCGCGAACCAGCGGCGCAGCGCTTCCATCAGCGCGCTTCCTGCGCTTCGAGCATCCACAGGTAGGCGTCTTCGAGGTCGGGCTCGGCCGGGACCGCCTCCGGCGACGGCGCGGTGGCCGCGACCAGGCGCAGGGCGATGCCGTCGGGGCGCCTGAGCGACGAACTGATCGCGTGTTTCGCGCGCGCCGCCGCCAGTGCCGACTCCGGCACCGTCCAGTCCCACGCGTGGCCACGGGCCTGCGCGATCAGCGCGTCGGGATCGCCGTGGAACAGCAGGCGCCCCTTCGCGAGCACCGCGATGGATCCGGCGCTGGCTTCGACGTCGGACACGATATGCGTCGACAGCAGCACCAGCCGGTCGGCGCCGAGGTCGGTGATCAGGTGGCGGAAGCGCAGGCGTTCCTCGGGGTCGAGGCCGACGGTCGGTTCGTCGACGATCAGCACGCGCGGGTCGTTCAGCAGGGCCTGCGCGATGCCCACCCGCTGGCGCATGCCGCCCGAGAACCCTCCGAGCCGGCGGTCGGCGGCGTCGACCAGCCCGACCTGCACCAGCGCGTGCTCGACGCGCTCGCCCGCCACGCGGGTCGGCAGGCCCTTCACCGCGGCGAGATAGGCGAGGAATTCGCGCGCGGTCAACGCCGGGTAGACACCGAAATCCTGCGGCAGGTAGCCCAGCACCGCGCGCAGCGGATCCGGATCCGGCCCGGTGTCGACGCCGTTCCACAGCACGCGTCCCGACGTCGGCCGCGACAGCGTCGCCAGGATCCGCATCAACGTGGACTTGCCGGCGCCGTTCGGGCCCAGCAGCCCGACGATGCCGGGCCCCAGACGGAGGTCCACGTCCGCGAGCGCGTCGACGGACGCACCGCGATAGCGATGGCTCACGCCGTCGACGTGGAGTTCGCACTGCATGGCCCGCCCCTGTCCGGCCGGCGGATGCGCCGGCGCGCCGATTATCGCGGTCGGGCCCGGACGACGACTACCGCCCGTCGGCCCCCCTGACGAACGTCAGTGGCAGAGCCGGGCGTGTTCGACCTTGATGCAGCGGTCCTGCACCACGTCGATGCCGGCCTCGACCAGCTTCGCGGCGAATTCGTCGTGGGCGATGCCCAGCTGCAGCCAGACCGCGTCGGGTTTGGCCGCGAGGATGTCGTCCAGGTGCGGCATCAGGTCCTTCGGCCGCCGGAACACGTTGACCAGGTCGATATGGCCCGGGACGTCGACCAGCCGGCGATACACCGGCTGCCGCAGGATCTCGGTGACCTCGGGGTAGTACACCGGCACCGGCACGATCTCGTAACCGGACCGCTCCAGCACGCGCGGAACGTCGATCGCCGGCTGCCCGCGCTGCGCCTCGGTCTTGATCCCGAGCACCGCGATGCGGCGCACGCGGCCGAGCAGCGCGCGCAGGTCCTCGTCGGAAGTCAGCAGCCGGCCCGCCATCAGTGATGGTGTCCGCCGGCGCCGTGCACGTGGCCGTGCACCACTTCCTCGACGCTCGCGTCGCGCACGTCGACGACCTCGATCGCGAAATGCAGGGTCTGGCCGGCGAGCGGATGATTGCCGTCGACGGTGACCATGCCATCCTCGACCTTCGTCACCGCGACCGAGATCGCGCCCTGCGGCGTCTGCGCCTGGAACTGCATGCCTTCCTCGATCACGTCCACGCCCTGGAACGCCTCGCGCGGCACGGTCTGCACCAGCATCTCGTTGGGCGTGCCGTAACCGTCTTCGGGCGCGACCACCACGTCGAACCTGTCGCCGGCCGATCGGCCTTCCATCGCCTTCTCGAGGCCCGGCACGATCCCGCCGACGCCGTGCAGGTACGTCAGCGGTTCGGCGCCCTGCGAGGAATCGATGACGACACCGGCGTCGTCGGTGAGGGTGTAATGGAAGGACGCGACGGTGCGCTCGGCGATCTGCATGAAAACCTCGGAATCGATGGGCCGCATAGGCTAGTGGAGGCCCCAGCGTCGCGCAAACGCGGGAAACGCCGGGTGAAAAACCAAAAAAAAACCCCGGCCGTTCCCGACCGGGGTTCTCGCGCGTGCCGAGCTGCGCCTTACAGCGGCTGCACTTCGTCGGCCTGCATGCCCTTCTGGCCCTTGACGACCTTGAAGGAGACCTTCTGGCCTTCCTGCAGGGACTTGAAGCCGGTGCCCTGGATGGAACGGAAGTGGACGAACACGTCCTCGCCGCTTTCCGGGGTGATGAAGCCGAAACCCTTGGCGTCGTTGAACCACTTCACGGTGCCGGTCTGACGGTCGGACATAACTCGATTCCTTGTAACTGGTTAGGGGGCCACTGCGCGCCGTTCCAGCCGGTCCGCCGCAGTGCGTGAACCTTAACCGATATCGGGCGGGAAGCGAATGCCTTAGAATGCCGGCCCCGACCGGCGGTGTCCCGACCCGCCGCCCCGACGTCCGCAGCGAGCCCCTTTCCCGAATGTCCGCCTTCGCCACCGAACGCGTGCTCAGCGTCCGGCACTGGAACGACGACTACTTCAGTTTCACGACCACGCGCGACGACGCGCTGCGGTTCGAGAACGGCCAGTTCGTGATGATCGGCCTGATGGTCGACGGCCGCCCGCTGATGCGCGCCTATTCGATCGCCAGCGCGAACTGGGAAGAGCAGCTGGAGTTCTTCAGCATCAAGGTGCCGGACGGGCCGCTGACCTCGCGGCTGCAGCACCTGCAGCCGGGCGACGACCTGCTGGTGAGCCGAAAGCCCACCGGCACCCTGCTGATCAGCGACCTGCACCCGGGCCGCACGCTCTACCTGCTCGCGACCGGCACCGGGCTGGCCCCGTTCCTCGGCGTGGTGAAGGACCCGGAAACGTGGGAGCGCTTCGAGCACGTGGTGCTGACGCATGGCGTCCGCGGCGTCGGCGACCTGTGCTACCGCGACTACATCGTCAACGAACTGCCGCGACACGAATTCCTCGGCGAGATCATCGGCCGGCGCCTGCACTACTACCCCGCGGTCACGCGCGAACCGTTCCACCACCGGGGGCGGCTGACCACGCTGCTCGAATCGGGACGGATCGCCGCCGACCTGGGCCTGCCGGCGCTCGACGCCGGGCACGACCGCGCGATGATCTGCGGCGGCCCGCAGATGCTGGCCGATTTCCGGGCGATACTGGACGCCCGCGGGTTCCGGCCGGCCCCGCGGATCGGCACGCTGGGCCACTACGTGTTCGAGCGCGCCTTCGTCGAGAAGTGACCGGCGTCCCGGGGGAAATCGAATGCGTCGCCTGCTGATCACGGCCTTGCTGGCCATCGCCCTGTGCTCGTCCGTCGCGCACGCCGAACGCCCGCGCCCGGGCGACGTGCCGCCGGACGTGCTCGGCGTCGACGACGACGGCGCCCCGCTCACCGTCAGCCAGTACAGGGGAAAGATCCTGATCGTGACGTTCTGGGCGTCGTGGTGCGGGCCGTGCCGCCGCGAGCTGCCCATGCTCGCCCACGTGCAGAAGACCGTCGGTCGCGACCACATCGAGGTGGTCGCGATCAATCTCGACGAACCCCGCGCCGATTACCGCGCGGTGGTGCGACAGAACCGTCGCGCCTTCCCGATGACCTACGTGCACGACAAGGGTGCGGTCGCCGAGGCGTACGGGGTCACCACCGTGCCGAACATGTTCATCATCGGCACCGACGGCATCGTCGAGCACACCCACGTGGGCTACGGCGAGGAGATGCTGCCGGAATTCATGGGCGAGATCCTGGACCTGCTGCCGCCCGAGGTGCTGGCCCGTCCCGCCGGCGGCTGAGCCTTCAGCCGAGCGCGGCGTCGAGGTCCCGGGCGATCTTCTCCGGCGTGTCCGTCGGCGCGTAGCGCTTGAGCACCTTGCCGTCGCGGCCGACGAGGAACTTGGTGAAGTTCCACTTGATCGCCTCGAGGCCGAGCAGGCCGGCCTTCTCGGATTTGAGCCATCGGTAAAGCGGATGCGCGCGCTCGCCGTTGACTTCGATCTTCGCGAACATCGGGAAGCTCACGTCGTAGGTCAGCGAGCAGAAGTCGCGGATCTCCTCGGCATCGCCCGGCTCCTGGTGGCCGAACTGGTCGCATGGGAAACCGAGCACCACCAGCCCCCGGTCGCGGTGTTCGCGCCACAGTTGCTCGAGGCCCGCGTACTGCGGCGTGAACCCGCATTTCGACGCGGTGTTGACGATCAGCATCGCCTTGCCGCGATACGTGTCGAGGGGCTGTTCGACGCCGTCGAGCGTCGTCGCGGAAAAATCGTGGGCGGTGGTCATGGCGGGCTCCGGCGGTCGACGCCCAGCCTAGCGCATCGACGCCGGACCGTGCCTTTCGTCAGGGGTCGCTCACGGAGCCTTGCGCTAGTCTGCGGGACTGTTTCCCGTTCAAGGACCACCCGATGAACCGCAGTTCCGCGCTCGCCCTCGCCATCGCTCTTTCGCTGGCCGCCCCGTTCGCCGTCGCCCAGGACGCGGCGCCCGCCCCGACCCAGGCCCAGCCCGTGTCCGTCAATCCGTTCTTCTCGCCCAGCCCGCTGCCCTACTTCCTGCCGCCGTTCGACCGCATCGGCGACGAGCACTTCGCGCCGGCGCTCGAGAAAGGCATGGCCGAGCAGCGGGCCGAGGTCGCCGCGATCGCGAACAACCCCGAAGCGCCGACGTTCGAGAACACGATCGTCGCGCTCGAGAAGACCGGCGAGCTGCTCAACCGGGCGACGGCGGTGTTCTTCAGTCTCGCCGGTGCGCATACCAACCCGACGATCCAGAAGATCCAGGCCGAGATGGCGCCGAAGCTGTCGGCGCATTCCGACGCGATCGTGCTCGACGGAAAGCTGTTCGCGCGCATCAAGGCACTGTACGAAAAGCGCGACACGCTGGGCCTCGACGCCGAGGGCCTGCGCCTGCTGGAGCGCTACCACACCGATTTCGTCCGCGCCGGCGCCAACCTGTCCGACGCCGACAAGGAAACGCTGAAGGCGATGAATTCCGAGCTGGCGACGCTGTCCACCACCTTCAGCCAGAACGTGCTGAAGGAAGTGAACGCGTCGGCGGTGCACGTCACCGACCTCGACGAGCTCGACGGCCTGTCGGAAGAGGCGATCACCGCCGCCGCCGAGGCCGCGAAGGCGGCCGGAAAGGAAGGTTGGCTCATCGCGCTGATGAACACGTCCGGCCAGCCGCCACTGGCGTCGCTGACCGACCGCGACCTGCGCAAGCGCATCATGGCCGCGTCGCTCGCGCGCGGTAGCCGCGGCGGCGAATTCGACAACACGGCGATCGTCGCCCGCGTCGCGAAGCTCCGTGCCCAGCGCGCCGCCCTGCTCGGCTACGACACCCATGCCGCGTACGTGCTCGAGGACGAGACGGCGCGCACGGTCGAAGCCGTCAACAAGCTGATGTCCGACCTGGCCCCGGCCGCGGTCGCCAACGCCCGGCGCGAAGCCGCGGAGATGCAGGCGATCATCGACGCCGAAACCGCGGCCGGCGAACACCCGGCCTTCCAGCTCGAAGCGGCGGACTGGGCGTACTACGCCGAGAAGCTGCGCAAGCAGAAGTACGACTTCGACGAGTCGCAGCTGCGCCCGTACTTCGAGATGAACCGCGTGCTCGAGGACGGCGTCTTCCATGCCGCCACGCAGCTCTACGGCATCACCTTCAAGAAGCGCACCGACCTGCCGACGTACCACCCGGACGTGACGGTGTACGAGGTGTTCGAAGCCGACGGCAAGCCGCTGGGCCTGTTCCTCGCCGACATGTACGCGCGCCCGAGCAAGCGCGGCGGCGCATGGATGAACGCGTACGTGCCGCAGAACGGGCTGGCCGGGCGCAGCCCCGTCGTCGCGAACCACCTGAACATCCCGAAGCCCGCCGACGGCCAGCCGACGCTGCTGACCTTCGACGAGGTCACCACGATGTTCCACGAGTTCGGCCACGCGCTGCACGGCCTGTTCTCGAAGACGCAGTACCCGCAGTTCGCCGGCACGTCGGTGCCGCGCGACTTCGTCGAATACCCGTCGCAGGTCAACGAGATGTGGGCGACGTGGCCGTCGGTGCTCGCCAACTACGCCAGGCACCACGAAACCGGCGAACCGCTGCCGCAGGCGCTGCTCGACAAGGTGCTCGCCGCCGAGCAGTACGGCCAGGGCCACGCGACCACCGAGTACCTCGCCGCGGCGATGCTCGACCAGCGCTGGCACCAGCTGTCCGCGAACGAGGTGCCGAGCGACACGATGGCGTTCGAGGCGGCTTCGCTGAAGGCGATCGGCCTCGACTACCCGCCGGTGCCGCCGCGTTACCGCAGCCCGTACTTCTCGCACATCATGGGCGGTTACGCGGCGGGCTATTACGCCTACCTGTGGAGCGAAGTGCTCGACGCCGAGTCCGTGGAATGGTTCAAGGAGAACGGCGGGCTGACGCGGAAGAACGGCGACCACTTCCGCGACACGTTGCTGTCCAAGGGCGGCAGTGTCGACGCGATGCAGCTGTTCCGCGACTTCCGCGGCCGCGACCCGGAAGTGGGTCCGCTGCTCAAGCGCCGCGGCCTCGACGTGGCGCCGGTGGACGACACCGCCAGGCCGGCCGCCGAGGGCACGCCGCCGTCGGGCACCTGAGCGCACCGGCCCGGCGAAAAGAAAACGCCCCGGCAAGCCGGGGCGTTCTTCTTTCGGCGTGACGCGCGCGGATCAGACGGCGCGCTGGCAGGCCCGCAGTTCCTTGTTGAGCACTTCGGCCTTGCTGACGTACTGCTTGGCGAGCACGCGCACGACGAAGCTCTGGTCGCGGTCGAGCACGACCTTGTGGAACGTGATCTGCAGCTGGCCCTCGACTTCGGCCATCTTCGAGAAGCGCTCGGCCGGGCTGTCGGTCCACTGCTTGCGCAGGCCGGCATACGCCTTGCTGAGATCGCCGAGGCTGCTGGCCGGCTTCTTCGCCGCGACCTTGGCCCGGGTACCCGGCTTCTTCTTCGCGGCCACCGGCTTCACTTCGCCGGCGAGTTCCTGCGCGAGATCGGCCTTCGCCTTCGCCATGCGCGTGAACAGCGCGACCAGCTTCTTGTCCTTCACCTTCTGCGCGGCTTCTTCGTAGAAGGCCCCTCCGTCTTCGCTGATTTCGATCAGGTCGGACAGGCTGTTGCTGGTGTCGGTCATGCGGCGCTCCTTGGCGTGCGGTGAATTGGCAGCGCGGTCGTGCCATGTCCAGACCGGACGTGGCAGCCCTTGCGGGCGGACGATCGCGAAGGCGAGCAGGGCAGCGGCGGCCATGGGCCGTTTACTGCCCGCTCAGGATACGTTCCACGGCGTAAAATTTCGGTTATTCACGCGCGGAGGCGCCTGTGCGCTGCATTCGTATGCAGCGGCATTTTATCGACAGATATCCGCCATATTGCTTCATTTAACGGATTTTCACTGAGTTTGAATCCTTTTCCGGGGCCGTGCCGGCCGCGTGAAAAGCCGTGAAACATCGATCGCCGCGGCTCGCGGCGGCTGCCCGGTCCGCCGCCGCGATGCCAGAATGCCGCATGCGAACCCTTCCCCTGCCCGGCCTCGCCGTCATCGGCGGCGGTCCGGCCGGCCTGATGGCCGCCGAAACCGCGCGCGCCGCCGGCCGGGAAGTCGACGTGTACGAGGCCAAGGGGTCCGTCGGCCGCAAGTTCCTCGTCGCCGGCAAGGGGGGACTGAACCTCACGCATTCCGACCCGCCGAACGTCTTCGCGACGCGCTTCCGGGAACGGGCCGCGCCCGTCGCCGGGTGGCTGCGGGACTTCGACGCCGCGGCGCTGCGCGAGTGGGCGCGCGGACTCGGCATCGATACCTTCGTCGGCACGTCCGGCCGCGTGTTCCCGATGGACCTGAAGGCCGCACCCCTGCTGCGCGGCTGGGTCCGGAGACTGCGCGACCAGGGCGTGCGATTCCACGTCCAGCATCGCTGGCGCGGCTTCGGCGACGACGGCGCGCTGGTGTTCGATGCGCCGGAGGGCGAGCTGGCCGTCACCGCGGCCGCGACGGTGCTCGCGCTCGGTGGAGCGAGCTGGCCGCAGCTCGGCTCCGACGGCGCGTGGACCGGGGCGCTGCGCGACGCCGGCGCCGACGTGGCGCGGCTGCGCCCGGCGAACTGCGGCTTCGACGTCGGCTGGAGCGCGCACTTCTCCGCCCGCTTCGCCGGCGCACCGGTGAAACCGGTGCGGCTCGCGATCGCGCCGCGCGACGGAGCCGCGCCGCGCTGGCGCCAGGGAGAATGCGTGGTCAGCGCGACCGGCCTCGAGGGCAGCGCGATCTACGCGCTGTCGGCGGAGCTGCGCGATCGCATCGATGCCGACGGCCACGCCGACCTGCTGGTCGATCTGGCGCCGGGACGCGATGCCGCCCGCCTGCACCGCGAACTGGCGGCACCGCGCGGGCGGCGCAGCGCGTCCGAACACCTGCGTCGGAAAACCGGGCTCGCCGGCGTGCAGGCCGCACTCCTGCGC
>CAMPHE010000049.1 GCA_946885815.1 uncultured Arenimonas sp. | reverse complement strand
CGCCGGCCCCCGCGATCGTTCGCAGCGTGTCGCGATGGCGGCGAGCCGCCCCGGGGTCGCCCGCCGCCGCCGCGGCACGCGCGGCGCCGGCCAGCGCGCGGAACCGGTTCGGGTAGGCGGCGAGGGCGCGCTCGTACGCCGCTCGCGCGTCCGCGGGCCGGTCGAGCGCGAGCAGCAGATCGCCGAGTTGTTCTTCGGCCGGCAGCGTCGGACCCGGGGTCACCGGATGCTTCGGCGTCGCCGCCTCGAGCGCGGCCGCCGCGCGCATCGCCGCTTCGGCGCCCGCGGCGTCGCCGGCGTGGTATTTCACCCATGCGTCGAGTTCGCCGCGCAGCACGCGGATGTCGCGTTCGAACGCCGTCTCGCCGGAAGCCGCCATCTTGGCCGCGAGATCGTCGAGGCGTCGCAGCGACGCGGCCATTCCGGCCTGCACCGCGGCGTCGCCGGCCCCCGTGCCGGTCGCCGATTCCTGCACCCCGCGCGCGTGCGCGAATACCTGGATCGCCTCCGCCCATGCGAAACGGTCCCAGTCGACCGTGTCGGGCGTGCGTGGCCGGATCGCCGCGGCAGCGCGCCAGTCGCGCTGCTCGAGCGCGATGCGGGCCTGCGTCGAAGCGAGATGGAACGCGCTCTTGAACGACGGCTCGAGGTTCGGCACCGCGACCAGCCTCGCGCGCTCGGCTTCGGCGGCGCGGTCTTCGCCACGCTGCAGGTGGGCGTAGACGAGGTATTCGATCGCGTGCGCGAATTCGTCCCAGACGTATTCGCCGCCCGGGCCCGCCGGATGCCGCAGGGCCGCCTCGGCCGCGCGGCGGTTGCCGCGGATCGAACCCGGCCAGTCGCCGAGCCGCGTGTACAGATGCGTCGGCATGTGGAGCGCATGCGGGTTGTCGGGTGCGATCGCTTCGTAGCGCCGCGCGATGCCGGTGGCCCGCTCGACGCGCCCGGGCGCATCGCTCGCATGCACGAGGTAGTGCAGCGCGCCCGGATGGTCGGGCCGGCGCGCGAGCACGCCTTCCAGCAGCACCGCGGCGCGGTCGGCGTGGGCGCGCGCGCCGTCGCCTGCCGGTGCGGTGGCCAGCAGCGCCAGCGCGTACTGGAGTGTCGCCTCGTCGTCGTCCGGGAATGCGACGTGCTGCGCCTCGGCGGCCGTGGCCCAGCGGGCGATGCGCTGCCAGTAGTCGCCGGGTTCGTCGAAGAACGCGCCGGCGGCTTCGAGGAACGCGGCTTCGTGCGGCGTCGTGGCGTCCCCGGCGGCGCGCGCCTGCTGCACCGCCAGCCGCCCGATCTCGAGGTCTTCCGCGGACGGCCGCGACGGCCACAACGGCTGGAACAGCGTCATGGCGACGCCCCAGTGCGCCATCGCGCACTCCGGCTCGCGCATCGACAGTGCGGCGAACGCCTCGCGTGCCTGCGGGTAGGTCATGTGATGCCAGAGGGTCAGCGCCGCGTCGAAATCGGCCTGGGCGGCGGGCGCACAGCTGATCGGGATGTGCGCCGTGCCGTGTGTCGCACTCGCCCCGGCGCGCGCCACCGACGCCGGCGACGTGGCGAGGACCAGGACGAGAACCAGGCAGGCGGCCGCCGCGCGGTGCAGGCGGGAGGACATGGGCGATCTCCGTGCGGCCTGGTCGAACGTTATGCCTCCGGAGGGGCCCGTACAATCGCCGGATGCCGGCCAGCCTCCCCCGCCCGCTGCATGACGCCCTCGCCGCGGCCCTGCCGCCGGGCGCGCTGCTGGCCGACCCGGCGGAGCGGTTGAACTACGGCTACGACAATTCCCGCCGCCAGGGCCTGCCGCTGGCGGTGGCGCTGCCGCACGACGCGGCGCAGGTGCAGGCGATCGTGCGCGCGTGCCGGGAAGCGCGCACGCCGATCGTCGCGCGCGGCCGCGGCACGAACACGACCGGTGCGAGCGTGCCCGGCGAGGACGCGCTGGTCGTGTCGTTCGAACGCATGGCGCGCGTGCTCGACATCCGGCCCGGCGACCGGGTGGCGGTCGTCGAACCCGGGCTGCTCAACGGCGACCTGCAGGCGGCGCTGGCGCCGCACGGGCTGTTCTGGCCGCCCGACCCGACCAGCGCGATGTACTGCAGCATCGGCGGCAACCTCGCCTGCGGCGCCGGCGGCCCGCGCGCGGTGAAGTACGGCGCGACGCGCGACAACGTGCTGGCGCTGAAGGCCGTCACCGGCACCGGCGAGCTCGTATCGTTCGGCGCGGCGACGACGAAGGGCGCGAGCGGCTACGACCTGTCGCGGCTGCTGATCGGCAGCGAAGGCACGCTGGCGCTGATCGTCGAGGCGACGCTGCGGCTGACGCCGGTGCCGGCGCGACGCCGCGCGCTGCGCGCGCTGTACTCCGATGTCGACGCCGCCGCCGCCGCGGTCGCGCGGCTGATGGCGCAGCCGGTCACGCCGTCGATGCTGGAGTTCATGGACGACGAGGCGGTGCGCCTCGCGCGCGAGGTCGGCGACGCCGACATCCCCGCGGCCGGCGCGCTGCTGATGCTCGAAGTGGACGGTGACGAAGCGGTGCTCGCGGAAGCCGTCGCCGCGGTGACCACCGCCGCGCAGGGCCCGGGCTGCCTCGAGGTCACCGCCGCACGCGACGACGCGGAGCGGGAGCGACTGTGGACCGCGCGCAAGTCCCTGAGCCCGGCGCTGCGGACGATCGCTGCCGGCAAGATCAACGAGGACGTGGTGGTGCCGGTGTCGCGCATTCCGGCGCTGGTCGCGGCGGTGCGCGCAGCGAGGGCGAAGCACGCGCTGCCGATCGTCGTGTTCGGCCACGCCGGCAACGGCAACCTGCACGTCAACATCCTGTTCGACCCCGACGACACGGCGCAGTCCGCGCGCGCCGAGGCCGCGCTCGCCGACGTGTTCGACGCGGTGATCGCGCTCGAAGGCCTCGTCAGCGGCGAACACGGCATCGGGCTCGTCAAGCGCGACCTGCTCGCGCGCTCGCTCGACCCGGGCGCGCTCGCGCTGATGCGCGGCATGAAGGCGCTGTTCGACCCGGACGGGATCCTCAATCCGGGAAAGGTGCTGCCGCCTTGAGTGGCTGTTTTTCAACAACGGATCAAAGCCGATCAAAGCGGATAAGGCTTCCGGATCTGATCCGCTCCTATCGGCTTCTATCCGTTGTAAATCGCTCCGGTGGCGGATCGTGAAGCCCGTCGCGCCGCTCGATGCGCTGCTGACCGAGATCCGCGCGTGCCGGTTGTGCGAAGCGGCGCTGCCGCTCGGGCCGCGACCGGTGCTGCGGGCGAGCGCGACGGCGACGCTGCTGATCGTCGGCCAGGCGCCGGGCACGCTGGTGCACGGCAGCGGCGTGCCGTGGGACGACGCCAGCGGCGTGCGGCTGCGCGGCTGGATGGGAATCGACAAGGCGGCGTTCTACGACGACACGCGCATCGCGATCGTGCCGATGGGGTTCTGCTACCCGGGCCGCGGCGCGAGCGGCGACCTCCCGCCGCGTCCCGAATGCCGCGCGACATGGCACCCGCGCCTGCTGCCGATGCTGCCCGACGTGAAGCTGGTGCTCGCGGTCGGCGCCTACGCGCAGGCGCATTTCCTCGGCGAGCGGCGGAAGAAGACGCTGACCGACACCGTTCGGGCATGGCGAGAGTACGCGCCGGCCGTGTTCCCGCTGCCGCACCCGAGCCCGCGCAATACCGGCTGGTTCGTGCACAACCCGTGGTTCGATGCCGAGGTGGTGCCGGCGATGCGGGCAGCGGTGGCCGCGCACATCGCGGCGGCGACCCCTGCCCTGCCGAAACCGCCCGGTCATCACGGCTTGTAGTTCGCCCACGACACCGTGACCTGTCGCAGCTGCAAATCCGTCGAAAGCGACGCCGATGAATAGGAAACGCCTTTCGGCACCCCTTCGGGAGCCCGGATGATCAGCTGGATGCTCGCAGTATTCCAGGATGTGGCGCCGTCGAAAGCAAGGTTGACCTCGGCTCCATCCGCGGAGTGCAAAGTGGCCCGAACGGAGTGGTCGGGAAACGTGCTCCTGATCCAGGCCCGCGACTTCTCCAGTGTTCGGGCGTCCTCGGGAACCATGTTCGTGATGTCCAGACGAAACGACGCGGTTTCACTGATCGCCGAGATCGGCTCCTTCAACTCGAGCCGATGGTTGCCGGGGGCGAAGTCTCCCGGACCGGCGATCATGAAAACATTGGCGAACAGCAAGCCTTGAATGAATTCCCACATGGCATCCTCCGTTGATTATTTCCCGCCGTGGATCTCGCGTGCCCGCGCCAGCACGTTCGTCGCCCACGATTGACAGTTCCGGAAGCCTGTCGCGTAGCCGAGCGTTCCAGGATAGGCCGCCACGTTGTATCGGGGCGCCCCGATTTCCTTGACCGCCTGTGCCACGGCCTTGTCGAACTCCGGGTCCGTCGAGATCGACTCGCATTTCTCGTTCCCTTTCTCGCCATCGTCGATGCGACCCTGGCTCGCTATCGCGTTCGAGCCCATCTGAAAGCTGTAGACCTTGCCGTCCGAGATCAGGAAGTCGTGCCGAAGCGGGTTTCCCGCCGGCGACATCGGCGCCCCGGCGCTGTTGCCGAGTTCCCGAGCGCACCGTAGCGTTTCAAGTCCCAACGGATCCACCCCGACGACGGGATTGTTCGCGACGTAGGCGTACGTGTTCAGCCCGCCTGCAAGCCCGATGGGATCGGTTTCCACATATCGCCCCAGGCTGGCGTCGTAGTTGCGGAATCCGTTCTGCCAGAGCCCGGTCTCGACGTCATGGTACTGCCCGGGGAAGCCGAGATTCAGCCCACCGATGGCGTCCAGCGTCACCTTGCGGTCGAAGGCGTGGTTGTCGGCACGCCAGACCACGGCTTTCGCACCGTTCGTGACGGCCTCCGGTCGACCCAGATGATCGTTGTGGATGAAGTAGAGCTGACCGCCGCGGACCAGGCCGACCAGCTCTCCGTTGAACCAGAGATAGTTCGACCAGGCGGTACCGTTGTTCTCGGCCATCAGTTGATTCTGGCCCGCATGGACGAAACGCGTCGTCGTCGCACCGCTCGACTTGCTGGACCGCTGGCCGAGCGCGTTGATCGCGAAGGTCGTCAGGCTTCCCGGCTTGACTACGGTCTCCAGCTGGTTGAATGGATCGAAGCCGTAGGTGGCCCCGCCATTGGTGGTGATCTGCCCGTTCGCATTGGTGGACACCGCGCGGGGCCGGGGGCCGGAGATCGCGCTCAATCGATTGCTGGACGCTGCGGTGACATAGGTGTCGACGTTTCCACCCCAGGTGTGGGACTGGCGATTGCCGTTCTCGTCGTACGTCCAGGCCTGGGACGCGGCCGACGCCGCGACGCTGCTGAGCCGATTCCTCTCGTCGTATCCGAACGTCTGCGTCATCGCGGCGTTGACGCCGTTCCCGAGGCCGATGATGTCGTCGGTGGCGCTGTACGTGAACGCGAGCGACTGGATCGGTGTCGCGCCGGCTGCCGCAGTCAGCGTCGAAGTTCTCCAGTCCAGATCGCGTGTCGCGTTCCGAACTACGCCATTGCCGAAGGTCCAGCTGGAAACCGGGCCGAACGGCTCGTGTGCAAGTACGGTCGCGACGGTCCTGACCACCCCGCCCGAGCTCACGGTCATCGAGCGGTTGCGGCCGAATGCATATCCGTAGGTCGCGATCGTGCCGTCGGGATACGTGATCGACTGGAGACGCCCGCGATTGTCGTGGGTGTAGTGCGTCCAGTCGTTCGTGAGCGATGCTCCGACCTTGATCCGGTCCTGCCGCGAAGCCAGATTCCCGTAGGGGTCGTAGGCGAAGGACACGACGCCGCCGTCGTCATCGACGACCGAACAGATCCGTCCCTTGCCGTGGGTGCACGCATCGTAGAAGTACCGCTTGCTGCGTCCCGATGAGGTCGCGCTACGCAGCCGACCGAGGTCGTCATGCCCATAGTGCGTCTCGACGCCGTCGTTGCGCGTCATCTGGCTGATCAGGCCGTCGGGGGTGTACGCGTAGGTCGTCGTGCCCGAGTCGGGGCTCACCTGCATCCAGAGTTGACCGAAGCCATCGTAGGCATAGGTCGTGATCGCCCCGCGCGGATCCGTGACCTTGGTGACCAGGCCCGCGAGATCGTACTCGAAGCGGGTTTCGTTGCCGGGCGCGTGTCTCGTGCGCACGACGCGGTCGAGCGCGTCGTACCAGTGCGTGGTCACGTGACCGTGCGCGTCGGTCTCCGTCCTGACGTTGCCATTGGCATCATACGTATAGCGCACATGCTGGCCGTAGTTTCCGCGTCTCTGCCGGATTCTTCCCAGCTCGTCGTATTCGGCACGTGCGATGAATCGCGGTGTCGTCACCGGCACCTTGCGCGGCGGCGGCGGTTCACCACCCGGCCAGCAACCCGGCTGGACCGTGCAGGGAGCGGTCTGAAGCTCCAAAGCGGTACGGGAGACCGTGAATTTCTCGACATTCCCCATGACGTCGAATTCGAAATGTTGCGTCGCTCGCGGGTAGTCGGACGCCCCTTCCTGCTGGCTGATCGCGACCAGCCGGCCCGTGGAGACATGGTGGTAGTCGAGTTTCGTGCCATCCGGGGCGGCCACCGTGTCGCGGAAACCGAATCCGTCGTAGGTGAAGCGGGTGTCGGCCGCGACACCGTCGGGGTAGCTGCGCGTATTGGTGATCCTTCCACGCTCGTCGTAGGTGTACTCGATCACGTCGCCGTTCGCGCCGGTGATCCTCCCCGGCAATCCGAGCGCGTTGTAGAGGCCGTAAGTCGTCGCATGCTGCGCGTCGTTCCTGGTCGAGACCAGGTCACCTGCACTGCTGAATGTCTGGACAACCTTGTCGTTGAAGATCAGGTTCGGAGAAGGGCCGTCGATCACCACGGTATGGAGCATTCCGTTCGGATGCTTGGTGTAGGTATAGGTCGTCACCCTGCTCTGGTTCCGGACACCGATCGCTGACAGGTTGGTCGCCCGTTCCGAAGCGACCCGCCCATCGGGGGCATACGTGAAGTCGAGCCGGTAGAGGTCCGAGCCGGACGTGACGCCTCCCACCACGACGCTCACCACCCTGTTTTCGTTCGCATCCCATGTGTACGTCGTCTTCCGCGCCTCGGGCTTGCCGTAGGCCTCCACCTTGTCGAGCAGCTGGCCCTTGGCGTTGTAATTGAAAACCGTGGCGTTGCCGTTGAAGTCGGTGGCGACGTGCATGTAGCCATTGCTGTCGTAGACCGTTTCGGCGTAGTTCGCCGCGCAGTACGTGCTGGAGTGACCGGTGACCGTGAGAAGCTTTCCTTCGCGGTACGTATAGGTGGTCTGCTTGCCACGCGGACCGGTTTCGAGAACCGTCAGCAGCCCGTTCGCCCCCGGCGTGTACCTGAACACGTATTTGTCCTGCCCGTCGGCATGCTCGCTTCCGGTCGCATAGCCGGCAGCGTCGTAGGTGAACCACGAATGGCGGGTGCCGTTGATGCTCTTTCCGGTCAAAGCCCCTTTGTCCGGAGCGTGCTCGTAGTGGTAGGTCGTCACCGTCGCGGGAAGCCCGGGACGACTGGTGGAAGCGAGCCGATGGAGGCCGGCTCCAAACACGTCCGCCGAGTACGTGTAGCGATACGCATTGCCTGCCGGGTCCTTCACCGTAGTGAGCTGGTTTCCCGTCCAGATGAACTCGACGGTCTTGCCCGACGAGTGCGTGACCCTGGTCACGGCATTTCCATCGTAGCTGAAGGTCCAGGCGATGCCGGCCCGGTTGGCCACCTTCAGGATGTAGCCGTGCTGCGAGTAGGTTTCGACACCGCCTTCCTCGTTGTGCAGCGTCAGAAGGCCGGTCGTCGCATTGCGCTCGAGCCTGGCGATCGCGCCGGGCTTTTCCTCCCAGAAGACTCCCGTCGTCAGGTTCCTGTTGAACTTGACGCGTCGCCCGTCGGGCCGTGTCGCCCAGATGGTGTTCGTGTTGCCGAGGGTGCAGTTCGCGCCGGACTGGAACGGATAGCAGCCGTTGACGGCGCTCGTGCCCCAGGTGAGCTTGTAGTCGAAGTTGCTTTGCCAATGTTTTCCGAAAAGACCTATTCCGTTCCAGTGGTGGTTGTACGTCCGTTGCAGGTAGAGGCCTGCCTCGCCGGCCACGGCGAAATCCAGTTCCGGTTCCACTTTGTTGCCGGTACCGGGAATGATCGGGTTGGTACCCTTCGCCTGTGAGCAGGGGTCCACCAGGGAGTTCCAGTCGGCTTCCATCTGCCCGCTGTTCGGCGAGAAGGCGCCCCCGACGAGCCTGAGGTACAGGAACCCGCGTAGCGGCATGTACGGGACGTATCTGCCTACCGTCGTGCCGGTGACGTCGACGGCCCTCACTTCGCAGGGTGGTTCACCGGGCTGTCCGCAGAAGGCCGTCGCCGTCAGTGGACACATCAGCGCGAACAGGACGAGCACCCGTACCAGGCACCGCGGGAGGGCCCGCTCCACTTCCATCGTCGTCTGCTCGCGCATCACCCGCTCCTTCGCTGTACCCGCGGAGCGCGGGCGTCGCAATCACACCCGTCCTACCCGGGTCGGAAGCAAGGCCTCGTCCAGCGCGATGGCCGGCGCGCTCACCGCTACGCCGAGGCGCCGATCGACCGCTGAGAAGGCGGTGCCATGCGGCGGGCCGACGTGTGCGACAGCAGATGCGGGAATCCGATGACAGGACGACGGGACGATTTCCGAAGTCCCGGTGAGCGATTCGCCGACCCCGGCGTCGTCAGCGACGTCCGCGATCCCGGGGCTGGTCGCCGGGCGCCTGCGCAGCGGTGGATTCGCCCGCCCGCCACAGGCGGCGGATCTTTCGGGGTCATCGCCCCTTCGTCAGGTCCGCGCCGCCAGCGCCAGTACGAGCTGCACGACGCCGAGCGCATAGACGCCGGCCAGCGCATCGTCGAGCATCGCCCCGAACCCGCCGTGCAGCTCGCGATCCGCCCAGCGCACCGGCCACGGCTTCCAGATGTCGAACACGCGGAACGCGGCGAACGCCGCCAGCATCCATTCCCATCCGGCCGGCGCGAAGAACAGCGCGATCCACATGCCGACGTACTCGTCCCAGACCACCACGCCCGGGTCGTCGACGCCGGTGCGCGAGATCACCCAGTCCGCGGCCCAGCACCCGAGCGCGAACGTCGCGACCAGCACGCCGACATACGTCGGCCACGGCAGGTGCTGCAGCCACAGCCACCACGGCAGCAGCGCGACCGCGCTGCCGACGGTCCCCGGCGCCTTCGGCGAAAACCCCGCGCCGAACCCGGCCGCCACCCACCCGAGCGGATGCTTCATCAACGCGCGCCGCGAACCTTCGGGCAACTTCGCCATCAACAGACCTCAGGACGGGAGCAGAGCGAAGCCTTGACGCGGATTACGCGGATGGACGCGGATAAGGCGTTTCAGGAAGAATTCTGCTCTATCCGCGTTGATCCGCGTGATCCGCGTCGACGCTTCGCCATTCACTGGCCATGGAAGTGATCGTAGCCCGTGGCCGGGGGCGCGTAGGCGTCGCCGTCGGGCGTGGTGCAGACGATGCCGTGGCCGGCGACGACGTGGCCGATTACCGTCGCGCCGGTGTCGAAGCCCGCCAGCGCCTGCTCGATCGCCAGCGCGGCGTGAGGGGGCGCGGTGAAGCACAGTTCGTAGTCGTCGCCGC
>CAMPHE010000048.1 GCA_946885815.1 uncultured Arenimonas sp. | reverse complement strand
GCTTCTTCGGCGCGGCCCGCAACGTCGAGGAAGGCGGCTCGCTGACGATCATCGCGACGACGCTGGTCGACACCGGCTCGAAGATGGACGAGGTGATCTACGAGGAGTTCAAGGGCACCGGCAACAGCGAAGTGCACCTGGACCGCCGCATCGCCGAGAAGCGCGTCTACCCGGCGATCAACATCAACCGCTCCGGCACGCGCCGCGAGGAACTGCTGATCGAGCCGGACATGCTGCAGAAGATCTGGATCCTCCGGAAGCTGCTGCACCCGATGGACGAGCTGGCGGCGATGGAGTTCCTCCTCGACAAGATGAAGACCACCAAGTCGAACGACGAGTTCTTCCAGTCGATGAAGCGCTAGGCGCTTCATCGACGCAGGAGCGGCTTCCGCCTCGCTTTTCCGCCACCCCACCGCCCACCGCGCTACGCTCCTCCCGACCCGACCAGGGGAGGGGGGAGAGCCGGGTGGACGCGATCGCGAAGCCGCCATGGTGGGACCCGCGCCAACTCCTGCGCGAGGAGAACACCGGCCGGCTGCTGGACCTGGTGGTGCTGCTCGCGAACCTGCTGGTGATGGGCGCGCTCGGGCGCGCCTTCATCGATCTGGTGCGTCGCGCCGACGGCGGCGACGAAAGCGCCCGCACGGTGCTTGCCGGCTTCGTCACCGCGCTGTTCGTGCTGCAGCCGGCGGGCGCGGTGCTCAAGCGCTGGCACTATCACCGGCGGCTCGGGGAAGGCCCCCACCCCGACGTGCTCGACGGCGCCGGCGGCTGCCTGTTCAACCCGATCTTCTATTTCTGCCTGCAGGTGCTGGTGTTCTGCACCGCCGCGGCATTCCTGTTCCAGGACATGGACCTGTCGTCGGACGATTCGGCGCCGGTGTTCCTGACCGTCATCTTCGCCGGCATCGTGCTGATGATCGCCAGCACGGTGCTGGTCTACCGCTATTTCAGCCGGCCAGCGCGCGCCCCCAGGTACGGCTGGATGCGGCACCCGGCGGCCGAACGGCTCGGCGACGCGTTCCTGTTCGTGCACATGCTGTGCTTCCAGGTGATCTGGAACTTCATCGGCCAGATGCAGGCGGGCACCGTGTCCGGCGTGGCCGAGCTCATCGGTCGCGTCGGCCTGCTGGCGTTCCTGGCGCTGCTGCTCTACTTCCCGCCGCGGATGCTCTACCTCGCCGAAGACCTGCGCCGCCCTTACACGTGGCTGTGGATGCTGCTGGCGAACTCGCCGGTCATCTGGCGGGTCGTCGTCGGCACCGGCTGACGCCGGTTCAGCCACCTTCCTCCATGCCCGGAACCGACGGCAGCCTGCTCAGCAGCGTCAGGCGGGACGGCGCGGCGCCGGCGGCCGACAGGTCGGTGAGGTCGCCGTCTTTCGCCAGCGCCACCGCGACCCACGGATCGGTCGGGCGATCGTGCGGGCTCAGGCGCATCCAGCCGGCGCCGTACGGCGTGAACCGCACCGGCGTGCGCACGAGCATCCCGGCCGGGTAGCCGCGGTAGCGCCATTTCGCCGCGGCGCGCTCGGCCACGGACGCCAGCGACTCGGCGATCGACGTCGCGCGCTTGCCCTGCACCGGCGAACCGAGCAGGTAGACGTGTTCGGCGGCGACGCGCGTCGGGAACCCGTCGGGGCCGATCTCGGTGAGCAGCATCACTTCACCGCCGATGCCCGAACGCAGCGCCTTCGCCGGGTAGACCGGCGGCTGGAAATCGGACGAGGCGCCGACCGGACGACCGGCGCTGCCCTTCTTCGGCGGATCGAGGAACCAGACGTTGCGGATCCCGAAGCTCGCCTGCCGGCTCCCGGCTTCGCGCGCGGCGACCAGGCTCAGCGACAGGTGCGCGAGCGCCCGCACCGGCGCGCCGTCCTCGATCACCGGCTCGAAGCGCCACGTGCGGATATGACGCTCGTAGCCGTCGATCTCGCTGACGCCCAGCCGGTTGCGACCCTCGAGCTGCACGTCGGCGACGCTGCCGTCGGGCGCGACGGTGATCGTGCCGGTCGTGCTGGCGCTGTAGATCTCGAGGTCGGCGGCGAACGCCGGCGCGGCGAGCGCCAGCCACAGCAGCAGGAAGGTTCGGCTCACGGCACGTTCCGGCGGGGAGGGGCGTCCAGTAGACCACGCCGGGCGCGCGTGCGTCGGAACGGCATAATCAGTCCCATGCACGCCGACGGCTACCTGGGCACGCTGCTCGTCTTCCTCATCGCCGCGGTGATCGCGGTGCCGTTGTTCCGCCGCTTCGGCCTCGGCGCGGTGCTGGGTTATCTCGCCGCCGGCGTCGCGATCGGCCCCGACGGGCTGCGGCTCGTCGCCGATCCGGAAGACGTGCTGTCGCTGTCGGAATTCGGCGTGGTGATGCTGCTCTTCATCATCGGGCTGGAACTGAGCCCGTCGCGGCTGTGGGTGATGCGACGCCACGTGTTCGGCGTCGGCAGCGTGCAGGTGTTCCTCAGTGCGGCGGCGCTGGCGCTGGTGACCTTCCTGCTGCTCGACGGCTGGAAGTCGCCGGTCGTCGTCGCGCTGGGCCTCGCGCTGTCGTCGACCGCCGTCGGCCTGCAGCTGCTCGCGGAACGCAAGGAACTCACCGCCGACCACGGCCGGCTGGCGTTCGCGATCCTGCTGTTCCAGGACCTGGTCGCGATCCCGCTGCTCGCGGCGATCCCGCTGCTGGGCGAGGCGAAGGCCGCCGGCGCGCGGATGCCGCCGATGATGTCGGTGCTCAATGCGGTCGTCGTCATCGCCGCGGTGATCATCGGCGGGCGCTATCTGCTGCGACACCTGCTGCGGGCGGTCGCGCGCACGCGCCTGGTCGAAGTGTTCACCGCGACCGCACTGCTGGTCGTCGCCGGCAATGCGTGGCTGATGCAGCAGGCGGGGCTGTCGATGGGTCTCGGCGCGTTCCTCGCCGGCCTGCTGCTGTCGGAGTCGGAATTCCGGCACGAACTCGAATCGCATATCGAGCCGTTCAAGGGCCTGCTGCTCGGGCTGTTCTTCATCGCGGTCGGCATGAGCATCGATCTCGACGTGATCGCGGCGAACCCGGCGCTCGTGACCGGCGCCGTCGTCGGCCTGCTGCTGCTGAAGGGTGCGGTGCTGGTGCTGGCCGGCGTGTTCGCCGGCGGGCTGGCGCCGCGGTCGGCACTGATGCTGGGCGCGGTGCTGGCGATGGGCGGCGAATTCGGTTTCGTCGTATTCGCCGAGGCGTTGAAGGCCGGTCTCATCGATCCACGCTGGCGCGACCTGCTGTTCGCGGTGATCGGCCTGTCGATGGCGGCCACGCCGCTGCTGGTGCTGGGCGTCGCCGGCTGGCTGCGACGGCGCGGGCGCGGTGCCGAGCCCGCGCGCGCCCCCGATCCGATCGAGCTGCAGCATCCGCGCGTCATCATCGCCGGCTTCGGCCGGATGGGGCAGATCATCGGCCGCATGCTGCGCGCGCGGAAGATCCCGTTCACCGCGCTCGAGACCAGCGCCGAACAGGTCGACTTCCTGCGCCGCTTCGGCAACGAGATCCATTTCGGCGACCCGGCGCGCCCGGACCTGCTGCGCGCCGCGCGCGCCGACCAGGCCGAGGTGTTCGTGCTGACCACGGACGATCCCGATGCCAACGTGCGCACCGCGCGGATCGTCAAGCGCCTGTTCCCGCACCTGAAGGTGTTCGCCCGCGCGCGCAACCGCCAGCACGCGTTCAAGCTGATGGACATGGACGTGCAGGTGACGCGCGAAACCTTCCACTCCAGCCTCGTGATCGGCCGCCGGGTGATGGAGGCCCTCGGCGTCCCCGCCGACGAGGCGGCGCGCGACACCGACCGCTTCCGCGAGCACGACGAAGCCCTGCTGCGCCAGCAGCACCTCGTCTACGACGACGAGGCCGCGCTGATCGCGTCGACGGCGCAGGCTCGGAAGGACCTGGAGCAGCTGTTCGAGGCGGACGCCGGCGAGGCCCCGCCACCGGCCGCATCGCCGGCGCCGTAATCGTCGGCGCCGCAATCTACGGCGTGCGGTCGCGCAGGAACCGCGCCAGCGAGGGCGCGCCGCGCGCCGGTTCGAACTCGGCCGCCACGTCCACGAACCCGCGCAGCACCGCGATGTCGTGCGGCGTGCGGCCGAGCGTGTCGCGCGCCTGGCGGTTGGCGCCTTCGCGCAGCAGGCGCTGCACGATGCGCGGCAACCCGTGCAGCGCGGCGAGATGCAGTGGCGTGAAACCGCGGGCGTCCTGTGCGTCGAGCGCGACGTCTTCGGCCAGCAGGCGGTCGAGCGCCGCCAGCAGCACGTCCTCGTCGCACGACGTGCCGGGTTCGGCCCGCGCGCCGAGCAGCAGCAGCAGCGGCGTCTGGCCGGCGTCGCTGGCGGCGTCGGCGGCGACGTCGGCCATCAGCAGCACGTCCATCAGCGCCAGCACGCGCTGGCGGTCGCGCGACGAGAAGCCGTGCAGCGCGGCGCAGTGCAGCGGGCCGAGACCCTGCGCGTCGCGCGCCTGCACGTCGGCGCCACACGCCAGCAGGCGCGAGATCAGTTCCGGCTGGCCGAGCGCGGCGGCGAGCATCAGCGGCGTCACGTCGCCCGGCAGCGGCAGGTCGGGCGGCGCGCCGGCACGCAGCAGGCGGTCGACCACGCCGACGTGACGCATGCTGATCGCCGCCGACAGCGGCGTCGCGCCGGTGCGCGCGGCCTTGGTCGTGTCGGCGCCGTGTTCGAGCAGCAGCGCGACCACCACGTCGTGGCCGCCGCCGGCGGCGCGCAGCAGCGCGGTGCAGCCCTGGGCGTCGGCGCCGTCCACCGGCAGGCCCAGTTCCAGCAGCCGCAGCACGGCTTCGGCGTCGCCCGCCATCGCCGCCGACGGCAGGTCCGCGGCCTGCAGCGCCCGGCCGGGCAACTGCCACTGGCGCCATTCGAGCCAGTGCGAGAGTTCGCGTCGGTCGGCGGCGAGCGCGAGGCCGAGCGGCGTCTGCCCGTCGGGCGCCGACAGTGCCGGCGACGCGCCGTGGCGGATCAGCACGCGCAGCGCGCCTTCGCGACCGAGCGTCGCGGCGCAGTGCAGCGCGGTGTGCCCGCGGCCGTCGCGCGCGTTCGGATCGACGCCGAACGCGAGCAGCGACTCGGCCAGGCGCAGCCAGCCGAGCCGGATCGCGAGCCCCAGCGGCGCATCGGTGGCCGCGGGGCCGAACGCGTCGGCGCCGCGCTCCAGCAGCGCCAGCGCCAGCTGCTCGAAGCCGCGCGTGCTGTGTTCGGCGTCGAGGCACGCCTGCAGCCAGCGCGCGAGGCCGCCGCGACCGCCGACCGGCTGGCCGCGGTCGAGCAGGTGCTGCAGCGCCGCCGCCGCGTCGCCGCCGCGCCCCAGCAGATGGAACAGCACGCTGTCCTCGCCGTCGGGTCGCACGTCCGCGTCGGCCCCGTGGCGCAACAGCCAGTCCAGCCGCGGCACGTCGCCGTCGCCGGCGAATTCGAGCAGCAGCGACGCCATCGAGGTCGCATCCGGTCCCGCGCCGAGCCGCAGCATCGCTTCGGCCGATTCGAGCCGGCCGGCGAGCAGCGCCTCGCGCAGCGTCTCGCGCGGCGTCTTCTCGAAGTGGCCTTCCGACAGGCCTTCGGCGATGTTCGCCGGCAGCGGGTAGGCCGGGTCGAGCACCGCGACCAGCGGCCAGCGGCCGACACCGAGCGCGTGCTCCAGCGCGCGACGCCCGTCGACGTCGCGCTGTTCGGGGTCGACGCCCATCGCGATCAGGTGGCGGATGAATTCCGGAGGCACGCCCGCCTGCGCGGCGAGCACCAGCGCGTTGCGACCCTGCGCGTCGACGACCGCCGTGTCGGGCCGCGACTGCGCCAGCGTGGCGAGCGCCGCCGCATGCCCGCCGCGCGCGACCTCCAGCAGCGGTGCCGATTCCTCCGCGTCGCGCGCATTGCGGTCGGCGCCGGCGGCGAGCAGCTCGCCGACGATCTCGGCGTTGCCGGCCGCGCACGCGAGCAGCAGCGCGGTGCGCTGGCGCGTGCCGCGCGCATCGACCCGCGCCTTGTGCCGCAGCAGCAGCTGCACGCCGGCCGGGTCATCGTCGCCGAGAACCGCCGCGAGCAGCGCCGGCTGGCCCTCTTTCGGTTCCGGCCGGGCACCCCGTTCGATCAGGAAACGCGCCAGCCGCCAGTTGCCGGCGGCGCACGCGATGCCGAGGGGACTGAAACCGTCGGCGTTGATCGCGTCGAGCAGCGCACCGGCATCGAGCAGCAGCGCGGCGACCGCGGGATCGGTGCTGCGCGCGGCGTGGTGCAGCGGCGTGTTGCCGTCGGCATCGGCGTGGCGCGCGTCGGCGCCGTTCGCGAGCAGCGTCATCACCGCTTCGGGCCGGCCATGCCAGCTGTCGCGCGTCGCCGCGAGCAGCGGGGTCAGGCCCGCATGCATCGCGTTCAGGTCGATGCCTCGCGCGATCAGTTCACGGAGCAGGCGCAGGTCGCCGAGCAGCGCCGCCAGCATCGGCAGCGTGCGCTGGTCGCGGTCGCCTTCGGGCGGCGCCGCGGTGGGATCGGCCCCGTCCACGAGCGCGGCCAGCGCGGCGTCGATGCGGCCGGCGCGCGTCGCCGCGTACAGGCGCGCGTCCGGGTCGTCTTCCTCGCCCGCCAGCATCGTGGCCTCGTCGTCGGACGCTTCACCGTCGTCGCCGACGATCGGCAACGCGCCGAGCGGCGGGGGCGACGGCGGCGCACCGAACCGTGCGACCAGCGCGTGCGCGACGAGGGCCGACAACACCTGCACCGCGACGGCCAGGCCGCGCGCGCCGGGCGGAACCAGTCCCGGCCAGGCGAGCGCGAGCCATCCCGCGAGCACGACGAACACGGCGGCGGCGACGATGAAACCGCGGCCGGCGTCGGCGGGCGTCGACGACCCGACCGCCGCCGACAGGGCCGCGAGCGATCCCCCCTCGCGCCCCGCCAGCCCGAAGGCGGGCCATGCGCGCCACAGGCACAGCAGCGCGGCGCCGGCGAGCGCGCTCAGCGCCAGCGCCGCCGCGAGCGAGCCGGTTTCCTGCAGCGCCGCGAGCGGCCAGCCGACCGCCAGCGCGAGCAGGCCGGCGGCCGCGGCCCACGGTGCCGACACGTGGGCGAAGGCGCGGAACGTACCGGACTGCCATGGCGGCGGCGGGCGCAGGCCCCGCCGCGTCGCCACGCCGAGCGCGAACGCCGGTTGCGCCAGCAGCACGCCGATGGCGCCGAGCGGCGTGGCGATCGCCGCCGCCGAAACGGCGACGCCGAGCGCGAACCAGACCCACACCGGCACGGTGCGGCGGATTTCAGCCATCGACCAGCGGATCCGGCTGCGTCGGCGGCAGCTGCAGGTGGAAGCCGCGCTCGACGAGATTCACGCGCACGACCGCGGGGTCGGCCTGCGCGAGGCGGCGCCCTTCGACGAGATCGAATTCCAGCACCGGCTGCAGGGTGCCGAGCGGTGCGCGCACCGCGTCCGGGACGACGCCGAACGCGTCCTTTTCCCGCAGGTAGAGATACGTGTCGGCCTTGCGCAGGGACTTGTAGACGAAGACGTGCATGGCCATCCGCCGCGGGAACGCCCGGATTGTCGCCGCAAACCCGGGATGGGAAAAGCAGCACGGTCCGCGCCACACCGGATTTGCTACGGTGGCCGGCCTCGCCCCGTCCGGATCCGCCATGCCCCGCCGCCCCGCCCTCGCCCTGCTGCTGCTCGCCGCGCTGCCCGCGTCGGCACAGACCCTCACGCTCGACCAGGCGATGGCGCACCCGGACTGGATCGGCCCGCCGGTGGAATCGGCGTGGTGGTCGCTCGACGGCACGCAGGCGCTGTACACGCTCAAGCGCGTGGACTCGCCGATCCGCGATACGTGGCGGCAGCCGGTCACCGGAGGCGCCGCCACCGTCGTGGCGCCGGAAGAACTGTCACGGCTCGCCGCCGCGCAGCCGCGGTTCGACCCGACGCGCTCGCGGGCCGTGTTCGTCCGCGGTGGCGACGTGTTCCTGAGCGAGCGCGGCGGCGAGCCGCAGCCGCTGACGCGTACGCTCGACCACGAAGAAGCACCGCGCTTCGCCGCCGACGGGCACCACGTGATCTGGCGCGTCGGCGACGACTGGTATCGCTGGTCGCCGGTGACGCGGCTGGCGACGCCGATCGCGGTCGTGAAGGCCGCGAAGGATCCGGCGGCGCCGCCGGAAGCCGACGCGCTGCGGGAGCACCAGCTGCGGCTCAGCGCCACGCTGGCACGCGAGAAGGCGCAGCGCGAAGCGCTGCGCGACCATGCCGAGGCGATCCGCGACGCCGATCCGACGCGCGCGGCGTCGCCGGTCTACCTCGGCGACAAGGTGGAGATCGCCCATACCGCGCTTTCGCCCGACGGCCGCTGGCTGCTCGTCGTCGTGCAGCCGAAGGGCGCCGAGGCCGGGCGGGTCGGCAAGATGCCGAAATACGTCACCGAGTCGGGCTACGAGGAAGCCGAGGACGTGCGCGTGCGCGTCGGCCGTGCCGCGCCGCTCGGCCAGACGCTCAAGCTCGTGGACCTGCGCGATGGCACCGTGCGCGACCTGCCGCTGGCGACACTGCCGGGCATCGACGTCGATCCGCTCGCCGACCTGCGCGCGAAGGCGAAGCTCGATGCGCTGGAGGGCGAGCGCCCGGTGCGCATCGACGGCGTGGAATGGAACGACGCCGGCACGCGCGTCGCGGTGATGGCGCGCGCGGTCGACAACAAGGACCGCTGGATCGCCGGCGTCGATTTCGCCGCCGGTGCGCTGCAGACCCTGCACCGGCTCACCGACCCGGCGTGGATCAACTGGAACTACAACGATTTCGGCTGGCTGCCGGGCAGCGAAACGCTGTGGTATCTGTCGGAGGAAACCGGGTATTCGCATCTGTACGTGCGGCCGCCCGGCGGGCGCGCGAAGGCGCTGACCGCCGGCGAGTGGGAAGCCTCGTCGCCGGCATGGAGCGCCGACGGCGCCACCGCCTACGTGATGTGCAACCGCGACTGGCCGGGCGACTACGAGGTGTGCGCGGTCGACGGCGACGGCGGCGGCGTGCGCGAAGTCACCGCGTTCGACGGCGTGGAATCGTTCGTGCTGTCGCCGGACGAGAGCCGGCTGCTGGTGCGCTGGTCGGCGCACCACACGCCGCCGCAGCTGGCCGTGCAGCCGGTCGCCGGTGGCGACGCCCGCGTGCTCACCGACACGCGCACGGCGGACTACGAGGCGTACGACTGGCTGGCGCCGACGATGGTCGAGATCCCGTCGACGCACGGCGCCGGCACGATCCACGGCAAGTTCTACCGTCCGGCGACGCTCGAACCGGGGAAGAAGTACCCGATCGTGCTGTTCGTGCACGGCGCCGGCTACCTGCAGAACGTGCACGACCGCTGGCCGGTGTACTTCCGCGAGCAGATGTTCAACCAGCTGCTGGTCGAGCGCGGCTTCCTGGTGCTCGACCTCGACTATCGCGGCTCGGAAGGCTACGGCCGCGACTGGCGCACCGCGATCTACCGCAACATGGGGCACCCGGAGCTGGAGGATTACCTCGACGGCCGGCAGTGGCTGATCGACACGCAGCAGGGCGACCCGGACAACGTCGGCATCTACGGCGGCAGCTACGGCGGCTTCATGACCTTCATGGCGCTGTTCCGCGAGCCCGGGAAGTTCCACGCCGGCGCCGCGCTGCGCCCGGTCAGCGACTGGACCAGCTACAACCACGAATACACGTCGAACATCCTGAACACGCCGGAGCTGGACCCGGAGGCGTTCCGCGTGTCCTCGCCGATCGAATACGCCGACGGGCTGCGCGGCCACCTGCTGATCAGCCACGGCA
>CAMPHE010000047.1 GCA_946885815.1 uncultured Arenimonas sp. | reverse complement strand
GACGGACGCGCTTCCACGCCATGTCGGTGATGTGCAGCAGGCCGTCGATGCCGCCGAGGTCGACGAACGCGCCGTAGTCGGTGAGGTTCTTGACGACGCCCTTGATGACGGCGCCTTCCTGCAGGCGCTCCATCAGCTGCTCGCGCTCGACGCTCGACTCGGACTCGACCACCGCGCGGCGGGAGACGACGACGTTGTTGCGCTTGCGGTCGAGCTTGATGATCTTGAACTCGAGTTCCTTGCCCTCGAGGTAGCCCGGGTCGCGGACCGGACGCACGTCGACCAGCGAACCCGGCAGGAACGCCCGGACGTCGCGGATGTCGACGGTGAAGCCGCCCTTGACCTTGCCGCTGATGCGGCCGGTGACGATCTCGCCGGCTTCCATCGAAGCCTCGAGCTCGTCCCACACCATGGCGCGCTTGGCCTTCTCGCGCGACAGCACGGTCTCGCCGAAGCCGTTCTCGAGGTACTCGAGCGCGACCTTGACGGTCTCGCCGACGGAGACTTCGAGTTCCCCGGCTTCGTTACGGAACTGCTCGATGGGGATGATGCCCTCGGACTTGAGGCCGGCATTGATGACGACCACGTCGGAGCGGATCTCGACCACGGTGCCGGAGACGATCGCGCCCGGCTTGAGCTTGTTGAGCGCGGTCTGGCTCTCTTCGAACAGTTCAGCGAAAGATTCAGTCATTGTTGGAGTCCCGGTTGGACATACGGGCCACGGCATGGCTGCCGCGACCCACCTGCAGTGCGCTCGCGCGCGTTGATGGAATGCCGCCCTTTCGGTGCGGCGCTTTGCCTGCGTCGGAAACCGCCGCGGATGCGGGCGGGAGCGACCGGGGAAACCGTCAGGCGTCGCGGGGCGGGCGGAGTTTTTCCGGCAGCACCGACAGCACGCGCTCGATCACCTCGGAGATGGGCGTGCCGGTGGAATCCACGATCACCGCGTCGTCGGCGGGTTTCAGGGGGGCCACGGCTCGCCCGGCATCGCGCTCGTCGCGAGCGGCGATCTCGTTCAGCAGGCCGGCAAGAGTAACCGAAACCCCTTTTTCCTTCAACTGCTTATAGCGCCTTTGGGCCCGTTCCCCGGCACTCGCCGTCAGGAAGACCTTGTACGGCGCGTCCGGGAAGATGACCGTGCCCATGTCCCGTCCGTCCGCGACCAGCCCGGGCGCGCGGCGGAAGCCGTGCTGCAGGTCCACGAGCGCGGCCCGCACGGGCGGATGCGCGGCGATCGCCGAGGCGGCCGCGCCGGCGGTCTCGGTGCGCAGCTGGCGGGTCGCGTCCTTGCCGTTGACGATGACGTGGGGCTCCCCGGCCCCCCGGGTGTCGAAGCGGATTTCCGTCCGCGCGGCGCAGTGGGCGACGGCTTCGGGATCGCTCAGGTCCAGGCCTTCCCACGCCGCCGCGAGACCGACGGCGCGATACAGGGCGCCGGAATCGAGGTAATGCCAGCCGAGGCGCTCGGCCACGTGGCGGCTGATCGTTCCCTTGCCGGAACCGGAGGGTCCGTCGATCGTGAGTACGGGGATGCGGGGCATCCGGCGATTCTAGCCGAGGCCCGCCGCGGGAAACCCGGGCCCGAGCCCGAAGCCGGCCGCGGCGGCCCGTGCCGCGAAGCCGGGGAACGACGTCTCCACGTTGGCGCAGTCGGAAATGAGGGTGGTCCCCGCGGCACACTGGGCGGCGACCGCGATCGCCATCGCCACGCGATGGTCGCCATGGGCGTCGACCTCGGCGCCCCGCAGCGGGCGGCCGCCGCGGATCACGGCCCCGTCGGGCGTCTCGATCACCTCCGCGCCCATCGCCCGGAGCGCGGCGCCCATGGTCGCGATGCGATCGGATTCCTTCACCCGCAATTCCGCGGCGCCGCGCACGACCGTCGTGCCCGACGCGAGCGCGGCGGCGACGAAAAGCACGGGAAACTCGTCGATCATGTCCGGAACGAGCGCAGCGGGCACCTCGATCCCGTGCAGCCGGGAAGCGCGGACCACGAGGTCGGCGACCGCGAAGCCGCCGGTGTCGCGCGGGTTCTCCAGCCGGATGTCGGCACCCATCCCGCGCAGGACCTCGAGCAGGCCGGTCCGCCGCGGATCGACACCGACACCCCGCAGCCGCATTTCGGAACCTGGAACGACCGAGGCGGCGACGAGGAAGAACGCCGCGGACGAGAAATCGGCCGGCACGTCGACGTCGATCGCCCGCAGTTTGCTGCCGCCGACGATGGCCGCTTCCCCCGGGGCGAACCGGATCGCCGCACCGAACGCCCGGAGCATCGATTCGGTGTAGTCCCGGGTGGGATGCGGCTCCCGGACGCGGGTTTCCCCGCGAGCGTAGAGACCGGCGAGCAGGATCGCCGACTTCACCTGGGCCGAAGCCACTTCCGTCGAATATTCAATCGATTGCAGGCTTTTTGTAATGTGACTTGTCAATGGCGGGCGGTCGCCGCCGTCCGCTTCGATGCGAGCGCCCATGCGCGCCAGCGGTTCGATCACGCGCCGCATCGGCCGCCGCGTCAGCGAAGCATCGCCGACCAGCGTGCTCCGGAACCCCTGCCCGGCCAGCATCCCGGCGAACAGGCGCATCGCGGTGCCGGCGTTGCCGCAGTCCAGCGGCGCGGGCGCCGGCCGAAGTCCGTGCAGACCGACACCGTCCACGGCGTATTCGCCGCCTCCGGACCTGGCGATGCCCACGCCGAGCTGCGCCACGATCCGGGCGGTCGCGAGCGTGTCCTCGCCTTCGAGCAGACCGCGGATGCGGGTCGTCCCTTCGGCGATCGCTCCCAGCATCAGGGCGCGGTGCGACACGGACTTGTCGCCCGGCACGGCGACATCGCCGCGCAGCGGCCCCCCGGCATTGGCGACCCAGTCGAGCCGGCCGGTCATGCGGTCCGCACGGGCACGTCAGCCGCGCGTCTGCGCGAAACCGGCCATGTAGTCGGCCAGCGCCTGCACGCCGGCCTCCGGCATCGCGTTGTAGAGCGACGCGCGCATGCCCCCGACGGCGCGATGACCCTTCAGCCCGAGCAGTCCCGCCGCCTCGGCGCCCTCGAGGAATTCGGCGTCGAGCTTCGCGTCCGGCAGGAAGAACGGCACGTTCATCCGCGAGCGCGCCGACGCCTCGACGGTATTGCGATAGAACCCGCCCGATCCGTCGATCGCCGCGTACAGCCGCGCCGCCTTGCGCGCGTTGGCCGCGCCGATCGCGTCGACGCCGCCCTGCCCCTTCGCCCACTGCAGCACGAGCCCGAGCACGTACCACGCGAAGGTCGGCGGCGTGTTGAACATCGAATCGTTCTTCGCCTGGTTCACGAGATCGAGGATCGGGGGCAGGTCGCGCCCGTGGCGACCCAGCAGGTCCTTGCGGATGATCGCGATCGCGAGCCCCGACGGCCCGAGGTTCTTCTGCGCACCGCCGTACAGGACGCCGAAGCGGGACACGTCCAGCGGCGCCGACAGGAAGTTCGACGACATGTCGGCGACCAGCGGCACGTCGCCGACCTCCGGCACATCGGGGAACTCGACGCCGTGGATGGTCTCGTTCGACGTGTAGTGCACGTACGCGGCGCCCGGCGTCAGCGCCCAGCCGTCGCGAGCGGGTATCGCCGTGTAGCCGCCCCCGCGGCCGGACGCGGCCACATTGGCGCGAAGCAGCGGCCGCGCGTTGTCGAGCGCCTTCTCGCCCCAGTGCCCGGTCAGTACGTAGTCCGCCGTGGCGCCGGGCCCGGCCAGGTTCATCGGCAGCAGCGCGGCGAGCGTGGTGGCGCCGCCCTGCAGGAACAGCACGTGGTACGCGTCCGGAATCGCCATCAGCGCGCGCAGGTCGCGTTCGGCCGCGGCGGCGCAGTCGATGAACGCGCGGCCGCGATGGCTCACTTCCATCACCGAGGCGCGCTCGCCCTGCCACTCGAGCATTTCGGCCTGCACCTGCCGCAGGACCGCCTCCGGCAGCGTCGCCGGACCGGCGCTGAAATTGAACGCACGCGACATCGGGGTCCCCTCCAAAACGACGCCGGAAGGCTAGCACGCGGTCGCGCGGCAGCGATGGCGCGCCGCGGGCCGACACCGGGCGTTTCGCGGGCGCGCCGGACGCGGCGCGCGGGAGGTCAGCCGGCGATGCGCGTCGCGCCGGCGTAGACCCGTTCGAACTCGGCCGGCGCCAGCGCGCGCGCGAACAGATAACCCTGTCCGTACTGGCAACCGATCGATTCGAGCATCGCGCGCTGTCCTTCGGTCTCGATGCCTTCGGCCGTGAGCGTGAGCCCGAGTTCGTCGGCGAACGAAGTGATCGTGCGCACGATCGCGCGATGCCGCGGATTGGTCTCGATGTCGCGGATGAACAGCTGGTCCATCTTCAGCGCGTCGAACGGCGAGGCCGCGAACGACTCGAGCGACGAATACCCCGTGCCGAAATCGTCGACCACCAGACCGACACCGAGCGCCTTGAGCGCGAGCAGCCGCTGCTCGGCCTGGGTGCGGCCGGCGCGGAACGCCGTCTCGGTGACCTCCAGCCGCAGCGACGCCGGCGGCAGGCGGTGCTTCTGCAGCAGCGAGAACACTTCCTCGACGATGTCGGGCGACACCATCTGCCGCTCGTCCACGTTGACGTTCATCGTCAGCGCGGCGCCGCCCGGGAGCCGCTCGCGCCACCGCGCGAGCTGCCCGCAGGCCTCGCGCAGGGCCCACGCGTCGAGGTCGACGATCAGACCCGTCTCCTCGGCGATCGCGAGGAACTCGCCCGGTGCCAGCAGGCCGCGCGTCGGATGCTGCCAGCGCACCAGCGCCTCCGCGCCGACCAGCCGGCCGCCGGCGAGCTGCACGATCGGCTGGTAGTGCAACCGGAACTCGCCGCGCTCGAACGCGAGCCGGAAGTCGGTTTCGAGCTGCAACCGGCTCAGCGCCTGCTGGTGCATGCCCTCGTCGAACACGACGAACCCCGACTTCCCCGCCGCCTTCGCGCGGTACATCGCCGTGTCGGCGTCGCGCAGCACCTGGTCGGGCGATTCGTAGTCGGGGCGGCCGATGACGATGCCGAGGCTCGCCGCCGAGAACACCTGCTGCCCGGCCAGATCGAACGGCTGCTCGAACAGCCTCAGCACCCGCCGCGCGATCGCCACCGCCCGGTCCAGTCCGCACGGACCGTCGGGCAGCAGCGTGAACTCGTCGCCGCCGTAACGCGCGATCAGCACGTCGCGCAGCAGGTGGTCCTCGAGTCGCCGCGCGATCTCCACCAGCAGGCGGTCGCCGGCCCCGTGACCGAGGCTGTCGTTCACCCACTTGAACCCGTCGAGGTCGAGGAACAGCACCGCGTAGCCGTCGTCGCGGGCGTCCGCCCCCGCCGCGGGCTGCATCGCTTCGGCGAGCCGCTGGTTGAACAGCATCCGGTTCGGCAGTCCGGTGAGCGGATCGTGCGTCGCATGGAAACGCAACCGCTCCTCGGCCTCGCGCTGCCGCGTCACGTCGAGCACCGTGCCGGTGAGGTGTTCGACGCCGTCGAGCTGCACCGGGCCGATGCTCACCCGCACCTGCACGCGGTGGCCGTCGCGATGCAGCAGGCAGGTCTCGAAATCCGGCTCGACGGTTTCGCCGGCCTTGCGTCGCCGGTCGCGCCGCTCCGAGCGCGGCACCGCGTCGGGCGCCATGATCGCGCGGAAATCGAGTCCGACCAGTTCCGCTTCGGTGTAACCGAGCATCCGCGCGAACGCCTGGTTGGCGTACGTGTAATGGTCCTCGAGCATGATGAAGACGCCGACCTGGCTGTGCTCCACCAGCGTGCGGTAGCGGTTTTCCGAATGGCGCAGCGCCGCCTGGATCGCGTGTCGTTCGTCGACGTCGAGCACCGAGCCGGTCAGGTGCGCCGGCGCGCCGTCGGCCCCGGCGATCAGCCGGACGCTGGCGCTGACCCACCGCAGCCGGCCGTCGCGCATCCGCACGCGCGTCTCGTAGTGGTCGACCTGCCCGGCCTCGAAGGCACGCCGGACCAGCTGCGCGCGCTCGTCGGGATCGGCATAGACGCTCCGCATGTCGCCGACTTCCGCGCGGAAGCGCGCCGGGGAGTCGTACCCGAGCATGCGGGCGAACATCGGGTTGATCTCCATGATCTCGCCATCGAGACCGGTGCGGAACAACCCGGCGGGCGAGCCTTCGAACAGCTCGCGATAGCGCCGCTCCGCTTCGGCGACGGCCTGCTGCCGGGCGCGGTCCTCGGTCACGTCGCGCAGCGTGCCGGTCGACGCGACGTCGCCCTGGAACTCGACGGCGTCGGCGCGGACCTCGCACAGGATCCGGCGCCCGTCCCGCCGGACGAGGTGCACTTCGTAGACCTGCGCCTCGCGCGAACCCGCCTCGCGCTGCGCGCGGCGCGCATCCTGCGCGGCGAGATCGTCGGGATCGACGAGTGCCATGTAATCCATGCCGACGAGCCGGGCGACCTCCCAGCCGAGGATCTGTGCCATCGCTTCGTTCGCGAACAGCACGCGGCCGCGCTGGATCAGGAAGACACCGTCGCGGCTGTTGTCGACCAGCACCTGGTAGAGCTGCTGCGACTGCAGCAGCGCCTGCTCGGCCGCCACCTGCGCCGTGATGTCGACCAGCGAACCCTCGTGGAACAGCACCACGCCCTGGCGGTCGCGGATGGCCCGGGCGTTCTCGCCGATCCAGATCACGCGCCCGTCGCGGCGCCGGACCTGCGCGCGATGGTTCTCGAGCCGGTGGCCGGCGGCGAGTTCGCCCGCGATCCACGCCGCCTGGGCGGCATCCACGTACAGCCCGGACGCGTCCTCGCCGCATTCGGCGAGCATGTCCTCCGGCGAGTCGAAACCGAAGATGCGCGCCATCGCCGGATTGACGTCGAGGAAACCGCCGCCGGGCAGGCTGCGATAGATGCCTTCCGACGCCGCGAGGTACAGCGAGCGGTAGAGCACGCGGTCACGCGCCTGCTCGGCCGAGTCGGGCCCGTCCGCCGCGAGGTGAAGCAGGCAGAACAGCACCCGCTCGCCACCGTCCATCGCGAACTCGGCGCTCACCTCCACCGGCAGCACGCGGCCGTCCGCGCATGCCAGCCGCGCCGGCAGGCGAACGACGCGCTCGCGCACCTGCAGCAGGCCCCAGAGTTCACCCCCGAAGCCGCGATCGGCCCACAGCGTCGAGTCGTCGAACCGGCGGCCGATCACCTGCAGGCGACCGTGGCCGGTGCTACGCTCGAACGCGGCATTGACGCCGACGAGCACGCCGTCGCTCGCGCGGACGATCGCCACGGCGCTGTCGGACGGTTCGAACGCGTCGAGCAGACGCATCGCGTTTCCCGGGGGTCGGCCAGAGCGTCGAGTATAGCCACCGTCCCCCGACACCCGGGCGAAGGAGATCACGATGGGATCCGGACTGCCGCCACCGCCACGCGCTTCCTCGATCACGCCCGAGCCGGTCTACCGCGCACGCCGACGGCTGCTCGGCGCCGGCCTCGCCGCGCCGCTGCTCGCGCTCGGCGGCTGCGCCGACGCCGACACGGACGGCCGGGCGCCCGCGGACACCGGCGTACCGGCCGCGTCCGGCGGTCGCGCCGGCACCCGGGAGGAAGTACTGACGACCCTGCAGGACGTCACCACCTACAACAACTTCTACGAGTTCGGCAGCGGCAAGGCCGATCCGTCGCGGCACGCGCATACGCTGCGCACCTCGCCGTGGGCGGTCGTGGTCGGCGGCGAGGCGGAGACGACCGGCACGTTCACGCTCGAAGACATCCTGAGGCCGCATGCGCCGGTCGACCGCACCTACCGGCTGCGTTGCGTCGAAGGCTGGTCGATGGTGATCCCGTGGCAGGGCATTCCGCTGGGCGACGTGCTGCGCCGCTTCCGGCCCACGTCGAAGGCGAAGTACGTCGCCTTCACGACACTCGCCGATCCGGAACAGATGCCGGGCGTGCGCTACCCGACACTGGACTGGCCGTATCGCGAGGGCCTGCGGATCGACGAGGCGATGCACCCGCTGACGCTGCTGGCGACCGGGCTGTACGGCAAGCCGCTGCCGAACCAGAACGGTGCCCCGCTGCGCCTGCTGGTGCCGTGGAAATACGGCTTCAAGAGCATCAAGTCGATCGTCCGCATCGAGTTCACCGAATCGATGCCCGAAACCAGCTGGAACCTGTCGCAGCCGTCCGAATACGGCTTCTATTCCAACGTCAATCCGGACGTCGACCACCCTCGCTGGAGCCAGGCCACCGAACGTCGCATCGCCGGCACCGGCAGCAAGCTGTTCGCCGACAGAATCCCGACCCTTCCCTTCAACGGCTACGGCGAACAGGTGGCGAGCCTGTACGCGGGCATGGACCTGCGCCGGTGGTTCTGAGCCGCGGGTTCGATGCCCGCTGGTTCGCACTCAAGGCGCTCGCACATGCCGCCGCGCTCATGCCGCTGCTGCAGCTGGTGCGTGGCGCGCTGATCGACGTCCGCGGCCTCGACCCGCTCGCGGCCGTCGCGTCGGTGCTTCCCACCGCCGGGCTCGGCGCCGACCCCGTCGCGGCGATCACCCACGCGACCGGCGACTGGGCGCTCCGGCTGCTGCTGGCGTGCCTCGCGATGACGCCGCTGCGGCGACTGAGCGGCGCGTCGTGGCCGATCCGCTTCCGGCGACTGCTGGGGCTGTACGCGTTCTTCTACGCGTGCCTGCACCTGTCGACCTATCTGGTGCTGGATCTCGGCGGCTACTGGACGCAGCTTTTCGCCGACATCGCCAAGCGTCCCTACATCACCGTCGGGTTCACCGCGTGGCTGCTGCTGTTGCCGCTGGCGATCACGTCCACCCGCGGGTGGATGCGCCGTCTCGGCCGTCGCTGGGGCCAGTTGCACCGCGCGGTGTACGTCGCGGCGATCCTCGGCGTGCTGCATTTCCTGTGGCTGGTGAAATCGGATCTGCGCGAGCCGCTGATCTACGCCGCGGTCGCCGCCGCGCTGCTCGGGGCACGGCTCTGGTGGCGGTGGCACCCGCCGCCGTCGCGCGTTCAGCGCGGCGCGTAGACCAGCAACGCGGTGAGCGCGGCGGCGAGCACCGTCGCGGCGGCGATCAGCCACCACAGCGCCGCGGGGTCGCGACCGCCCGGGGAAGAGCCCGGGTCGCGCGCCGGGTCGGGCGCGGGGTCGCTCGCGACCGGAATGCGCACCGCCTTCATCGTCTGCGTATGCGTGGCCATCGCCGGCTTCGTCGCGGTCGACTGCCCTCGCAACGGCAGCCCCGGCGCCTCCAGCAGGAACCGGTGCTGGTCGACCGCCAGCTGGTCGCCGGGTGACAGCACCGCATCGCGTACGGCGGTGCCGTTGAGATGACTGCCATCCCCGCCGAGCGCGCGCAGCACGACCCGGTCGCCGTGCAGCTCGACCATCGCGTGGCGCTCGGCGATCGCGGCATCGTCGATGCGGATGTCGGCGCTGGCGCCGCGGCCGATCAGCCGCGGTTCGGTCAGCGTGTAGGTGCGGCCGTAATGCTGCCCCGACAGCCCGCGCAGCACGACGCGCGTGGCGGCGACGCGCTGTGCATCGCTCATCGGCGCCGGCGGGCCGGCCGGTATGCGTCGTTCGATCGCGGGATCGTCTTCGCCGCGCACGACCAGCCGCACGCGGTCGAGGCACACCAGGTCGCCTGGACGCAGCTGCGCCAGGCGCCGTACCGGGCGCGCGTTCAGGTGCACCCCGGGTACGCCGGCCGGCACGCGCAGCCAGAGACCCCGCCGGTCGGAAAGGATGCTGGCGTGCAGCGGCGCGAGGCCGGCGTCGGCGAGGCGCACGCGGGCACCGTCGCGGCTGCCGATGGTCACCTCGCCGTCCAGCGCGACGTCCGCGTGCTCGCCGTTGGGAAACGTCAACTGCATCC
>CAMPHE010000046.1 GCA_946885815.1 uncultured Arenimonas sp. | reverse complement strand
CGGACATGATCCGCCACGGCATGCAGGACATCGTGCTCGCCGGCGGCGGCGAGGAGGTGCACTGGGGCATGACGGCGCAGTTCGACGCGATGGGCGCGCTGTCGTCGAAGCGCAACGATTCGCCGGAGACCGCGTCGCGGCCGTACGACGTCGATCGCGACGGCTTCGTCATCGCCGGCGGCGCCGGGATGCTGGTGCTGGAGGATCGCGACCACGCGATCGCCCGCGGCGCGCGGATCCTCGCCGAGCTCGTCGGCTACGGCGTCACCTCCGATGGCGTCGACATGGTCGCGCCGTCCGGCGAAGGCGCGGTGCGCTGCATGCGGATGGCGCTGGCGGGCTACGACGGCCAGGCGGTCGGGCCGGTCGATTACCTCAACACCCACGGCACCTCGACGCCGCTCGGCGACATCGTCGAACTGGAAGCCGTGCGCGAGGTGTTCGGAGATGCCATCCCGCCGCTGTCGTCGACGAAAGCGCTCAGCGGCCATTCGCTCGGCGCCGCGAGCGTGCACGAGGCGATCTACTGCCTGCTGATGCAGCAGGAAGGCTTCATCGCCGGCTCCGCGAACATCGACACGCTGGACCCGCGGGCGGAAGGGTTCCCGATCGTGCGGGAAAGCCGTGAGGCGGTGTGCCGGACGGTGATGTCGAACAGCTTCGGGTTCGGCGGGACGAACGCGACGGTGGTTTTCCGGGAGCCAGAGGCGGAGTAACGCCTCCGGCGGTCCATCCTTGATTGCGCATAATGTATATTATGTCCAGTCATGGATCTGGGGGTTTTCCCCTCCCGCGCGTGGGCGTTCTACCCGATGGCCATACCGGCTCCGTGGCGCGGATGGTGAGATCACCCCGCCCTGGAGATCGCCATGAACCCGCGCCGCCGCGTCGTGCTGCAACTTTCCGTGCTGGCCCTCTCGATCGCCGCCAGCGGGTTCGCGTCCGCGGACGCGCGCATCGGCGACGCGCTGCAGGACGCGCTGGCCTCCGCCCGGGCGTTCGAGCGGCTCGAGGTCGTCGTCGTCTTCGACCAGACGAGCGCCCCGGCCGCGGGCCAGCTCGACGTGCTGCGCTCGCTGGGCATCACGCGCGGCATCACGATGCGGCAGCTGCCTATCGCCGGCGCGCTGGCGACGCCGGCACAGATCCGGGCGCTCGCCGGTCGCGGCGACGTGCTCGCGATCCACGCGAATTCCGCGCTGACGTACTACAACCACGACGCGCGCGAGCTGTCCGGCGTGAACCGTGCGCAGGCCAACCCGCAGGACTTCGGCCGCACGACGCCCTTCACCGGTGCCGGTGTCACGGTGATGATCAACGATTCGGGCATCGACGCCACGCACGGCGACCTGCGGCTCGGCGAGCGCGTCGTGCAGAACGTGCAGGCGCTGACGAATCTGTCGTCGGTACTGACGTTCCTGCCGGCGACCGTGCTGGAGAACCAGCCGAACACCGACATCAGCTCCGGGCACGGCACGCACTGCGCCGGCACCGTCGGTGGCAGCGGCGCGCAGTCCGGCGGCCTGCATCGCGGCGTCGCGACGGGCTCGCCGCTGGTCGGCTACGGCTCCGGCGCGGTGATCTCGATCCTCGATGCGGTCGGCGCGTTCGACTACGCGATCTCGCACCGCGACAGCTACGGCGCACCGCTGCGGGTGATCTCCAATTCGTGGGGGACTACCGGCGCGTTCGACCCCACCGATCCGGTGAATGTCGCCAGCCACGCGGCGTACGAGGCCGGCATCGTCAGCGTGTTCGCCGCGGGCAACGACGGGCCCGGCGAGAACACGCACAACCCGTACGCGCAGGCGCCGTGGGTCATCTCCGTCGGCGCCGGCAACAAGGACGGTACCCTCGCCGACTTCTCGTCGCGCGGCATGCCGGGTGAAACGGGCACGTTCACGATGCCCGGCGGCAGCCAGTGGACGTACGCCAACGAGCCGACGCTGGTCGCGACGGGCGTGGACATCGTTTCGACGCGGGCGCTCACCGGCGTGTTGCCGCTGCTCGCGGCGACGCAGGACGCGGCGCTCGGCGCCGACGCGCTGTTCTACACGCACATGAGCGGCACCTCGATGGCGACGCCGCATGTCGCCGGCATCGTCGCCCTGCTGCTGGAGGCGAATCCGTCGCTCGATCCGCTCGAAGTCCGGGAAATCCTGTCGGCCACCGCCGACCCGATGGCCGGTCGCGCGCGGTTCGAAGTCGGCAGCGGCCACGTCGATGCGTACGAGGCTCTGCAGGTGGCGGTCACCTACTGATCGTCGGACGCCGCGCCGAACCGCCACCATGCCGGGCTCGCCGGTGCCGGCAGCCCCTCGACGACGGTCTCGACCACCCGGTCGCAGACGACCGACAGCGTGCCATCGGCGACGGACCACGTCGCCGCGTGGGCCTCGTCCGGGACGGCCGGCCATGCCGTGAGCTGCCGTGAGCGGCGCGGCAGCAGGCCTTCCCCGATCTGCTTGCCGCGGGCTTCCTTCAGCGACCACAGCCGGTGGAATTCGCCGCTGCGCGTCGCCTCGGGCAGCGCGGCCAGCCGCGCGCCCTCCTCCGGCGAGAACGCGAACGCGGCGAGGCCGGCCAGGTCGCGCCCGGCGCGCGGCATTTCCAGGTCCACGCCGACGGGCGCCGGCGCGAGCGCGCAGGCGACGAAATCGCCGCTGTGGGTCAGCGACACGTGCCATCGCGACGCGCGGCCGTCGACATGCAGCCGCGGCGAGCCGTCATCGGCCCGCACGAGGGTGCAACCGTCGACCTCGATGCGCAGCACGCGGCCGGCGAACGTGCGCGCGAGCCAGTGGCCGGCGAGGAACTGGGCGCGACGCCGGGCCGAGCCCATCACCGCCAGGCGGCCGCGCTCGTCGTCGGTGAGCCAGCCGTCCCCTGCCCCGCGCGCGATCGCGGCGGTCGCGGCGACCGGCGCGACCGCGACACGGGGCGGCGCCGCGCCCAACTCAGCCCTTCGCGGCCGCCGTGCGTACCGCCGACTCGAGCTGGCCGCGCCAGGTCATGTAGTTCGGGTGGATCACCGCGGTGCCGTCGCGCTTGACCTTGTGGTTCATCTCGACGCTCGACACGTAATCGAACCGCACGCGCCCGTCCGAATACTCCGCGGCGAGCACGACCACATGCTTGCCGCGCACGAGCGTGCGCAGCACGATCCGGCCCGGCGACTCGTTCTGCGGTACCCACGGATAACCCATGGACGCGGCGCCGGCGAGGATCGCCGCGCGGACGCGATCCGCGGCCAGCGGCTGGCCGTCGGCGCCGGTCAGCGTCAGTTCGGTCGGCGGAGTCATTTCGGCGGAGCGCGCGGCGGCTTCCGGACTGCTCACGGCGAGCAGCAGCACGGACAACACGATGAGCAGGAAGGAACGCATCGAAGTCTCCAGTCTTGGGTTCGGATCAACGCACCGTCGCGTAGGTGCCCTTCAGCGCCACGCCGGCCATCAGCGTGCCGGCGCCGCATTCGTACCGGGTCGCGCTGGCGTATTCGCGGCCCTTGTAGTTGCTGACGATGTCGACGACCGCGTTGGCACCGCGGTCCTTCGCCGCGTCCTGCAACGCCACCAGCGCGCTCATCAGCACCCAGCGGCACGCTTCCTCGTCGCTCTTGTTCAACGCGTTGGTCTTGCGATTGGTCGTCGCCGGCCCATGGCGTTCCACGATGGCCGGCGGCGGCGCGCCGCGGAAGTGGAAACGGACGCTGCCGTCCAGCGTGCCGTCGGCCAAGCCGGATTCGATCGCCGCGGCGACGTCCAGGTGCAGGCGGGAATCGCGGGCCTCGGCCGCCGGCGCGGCGACGAGGAGCGTGGCGATCAGGGCAAGCGGCAGCAGGTGGCGCATCCGGTGTTCTCCTCGGCTCGGGTCAGTGCGGCCAGCGGCGCAACACCAGCGAGGTGTTGATGCCGCCGAAGGCGAAATTGTTGCTCATCGCGTACTCGCCGTCGATGCGCCGGCCGTCGCCGACGACGTAGTCGAGTTCGCCGCAGCGCGGATCGACACTCCGCAGGTTGATCGTCGGGTGGAACCAGCCCTCGCGCAGCATTTCCAGCGTCACCCACGCCTCCAGCGCACCGCAGGCGCCGAGCGTGTGGCCGGTGTAGCTCTTGAGCGCGCTGATCGGCATGCGCGCGCCGAACACCGCATGGGTCGCGGTGGACTCGGCGATGTCGCCGTGGTCGGTCGCGGTGCCATGGGCGCTCACGTACGCGATCGCCTCGGGGGCCAGCCCGGCGTCGGCGAGCGCGAGCCGCATCGCCTGCGCCATCGTCGCCGCGTTCGGCTGCGTCACGTGCAGGCCGTCGCTGTTGGTGCCGAACCCGACGATCTCGGCGTGGATCGTCGCGCCGCGCGCCTGCGCGTGTTCGAGGTCTTCCAGCACGAGCGTGCAGGCGCCCTCCCCCACGACCAGCCCGTTGCGCGTCACGTCGAAAGGCCGCGGCGTCAGCTCGGGCGTGTCGTTGTCGGGACTGGTCGCGAACAGCGTGTCGAACACCGTCGCGCCGGTGATGTCGAGTTCCTCCGCGCCGCCGGCGAGCATCGCCACCTGCTTCCCGGCGCGGATCGCCTCCACCGCGTAGCCGAGGCCCTGGCTGCCGGACGTGCAGGCGCTGGACGTCGTGATCACGCGGCCGGTGACGCCGAGGAACACGCCCATGTTCACCGGCGCGGTGTGCGCCATCATCTTGATGTACGTCGTGGCGTTGATGTACTGCGTGTTCTTCTCGGCGAGCATCCGGCCGAAGTCGCTCATCGCCGACGGCGTGCCCGCCGACGAACCGTACGAGATGCCGAGGTCGCCGCTCTTCACGAACGGATCGCCGAGCAGCCCGGCATCGGCGAGCGCCAGTTCGCTCGCACGCGTCGCGAGGATCGACACGCGGCCCATCGAGCGGGTCGACTTGCGATGGTAGTGATCCGGCAGTTCGAAAGGCGCCGCCGGCACGCCGAGGCGGGTGTTCAGGCCGCGGTATTCCGCCCAGTCGTCGTAGCGACGCACGGCGTTGCGACCGCTGCGCAGCCACTCGCGAACCGCCGGCCAGTCGTGGCCGAGGGGGCCGAGCACGCCGCGGCCGGTGACGACGACGCGCCGGTTCATGCCATGCCTCCGTTCACCGAGATCACCTGTCGCGTGACATAGCCGGCGTCGTCGGACACCAGATACGACACCGCGGCCGCGACCTCCTCCGGCCGCCCGACGCGGCGCAGCGGCACCAGCTTCAGCGCCTCGTCGACGACCTCGGCCGGCAGCATCTCGGTGTCGACGAGGCCCGGCGCGACGCAGTTGACGGTGATCTCCCGCTTCGCGAGTTCGAGCGCGAGCGCTTTCGTCGCGGCGATCAGGCCGCCCTTCGCCGCGCTGTAATTGGTCTGGCCGCGATTGCCGACGAGGCCCGACACCGAGGCGATGGTGACGATGCGTCCCGGCCGGCGCCGCCGCACCATCGGCATCACGCACGGCTGCAACACGTTGTAGAAGCCGTCGAGATTGGTGTGGATCACCGCGTCCCATTCCTCGCCGGTCATCGCCGGAAACGCGGCGTCGCGGGTGATGCCGGCGTTGCACACGACGCCGTGATAGGCGCCGTGGGCCCCGATGTCGGCGGCGAGCGCGCGCGCGCAGGCGCCGCGGTCGGCGACGTCGAACATCAGCACGCGTGCCTGGCGGCCGAGCGCGACGATCTGCGCGGCGACCGCCTCGGCTTCTTCGCGACGGCTGCGGCCGTGCACGACGACGTCGAAACCGTCGGATGCCAGCCGCAGCGCGATCGCGCGGCCGATGCCGCGGCTGGCGCCGGTGACGAGGATGCAACGGTCGGTCATGGGGTGGCGTTTTCCAGGAAGGCGCGGGAATCAGGGGGTTCGAACACGGAAACATTGGCGCTGGCGATCTCGTCGTCGCCGTCGAACAGCCGGCAGGCGAACATGCCCAGGCCATTGTCGCCCATCAGTTCGCGGCGGGCTTCGATCCGCAGCCGCGTTCCCCACGCGAGCACCGGGCGCCGGCATTCGTAGCGGCGCGTACCGAGCAGGAAGCCGGGCCGCGCCGGTTCGCCGCGGGCCAGCGCCCGCGCGCCGGCCCAGGCGGCGATCGTCTGCGCCATGTATTCCAGCCCGACCCATCCGGGCAGGCCGTCCGCGTCGGGGTCGGCGAGCACGTGGTCGTCGGTGACCCGCGCTTCGGCATCGACGCCGTCGTCGTCGACGCGGACCACGCGCGACAGCCAGAGCATCGCCTCGCGATGCGGCACCAGGCGTTCGACCTCGGCCGTCGCCGGGTTCACGGCGCGGCCTCCAGCACGAGCGCGGCGTTGCTGCCGCCGAACGCGAACGACTGGCTCAGGACGCGCCGCAGCGGCGCGGGGGCGATTTCCCCCGGCCTCGCGAGCCGGATCGGCGCCAACGCCGCGTCGGTCGCGCCGTCCCACCAGTGCGGCGGCAGCCGATGGCCGGGATTGCGCGCGATCGCGAGCCAGCACAGCGCGGCCTCGATCGCGCCGGCCGCGCCGAGCGCATGGCCGGTCAACGGCTTGGTCGAACTCGCGGGCGTCGCCGTGCCGAACACGCGTGCGACGACCGCCGACTCCATCGCGTCGTTCTGCGGCGTGGCGGTGCCGTGCAGGTTCACGTAGTCGATCTCGTCGGCGCGCCGGCCGGCGCGCGCCAGCGCGGCGCGGATCGCGCGCTCGGCGCCCTCGCCCGACGGCTGCGGCCCGGACATGTGGTGCGCATCCGCGCTCTCGCCCCACCCGGCCAGCCGCACCGGGGACGGGTCGCGCGACACGAGGAACAGCGCCGCGCCTTCGCCGATGTTGATGCCGCTGCGCGTCGCCGAGAACGGCCGGCAGCGCGCGGGATCGACCGAACCGAGCGCCCCGAAGCCTTCGATCGTGAAGCGGCACAACGAATCGGCGCCGCCCGCGACCACCGCGTCGGCGAGCCCGGCCGCGAGCAGCCGCGCGGCCGTCGCCAGCGCTTTCGCACTCGACGAGCACGCCGTCGAGATCACCTGCGCCGGGCCGCGCGTGCCGAGCCGCCACGCGACGTACGCCGCCGGCGAACCCATTTCCTGCTGGGCGTACTCGAAGGATTCCGGCCACATGCCGGACGACTCGCGCGCGCGACGCGCCGCTTCGGCCTCGCCGACGCCGGACGTGCTGGTGCCGAGCACGATCGCCACGCGATGTGCGCCATGCCGCGCGATCGCGGCGTCGACGGAAGGACGGAGGGCGCCCAGCGCGGCCTCGAGCAGCGCGTTGTTGCGGCTGCGATGCGCACGCGGCGTGTCGGCCGGCAACGGCAGGGCGCCGGCGACCGCGCCGAGCGCCAGCGGGCGGCCCGGCACCACGCCGTCGGTCATGCCGACGCCGCCCGGCGCGGCGTCGGCGAACAACGCGGCGGCGACCGCGTCGACGCCGCGCCCGAGCGCGCAGACCAGGCCCGGTTCATGCAGGTAGACACCGCTCATGGCGTCACCGGTCGCGAGGCGATGTGCAGCTCGAAGCCCTGCCCCGGCCAGGCGAGCCGTACCGAGCCGTCCCCGAGGCGGGTGGCTTCGAGCACCGGTCGCGGGTCGTCGTCGAAACGCAGCACGCGATGCGCCGCGTCGGCCTGCAGCGTCCAGCCCGGCGGCAGCGCCGCGGCGATCGCCGTCGGCGGCCAGTACGCGTACTGCAGGTCGTCGAGTACGCGCCCGGCCTGCACCGCCGCCGGCAGCCGCGGATCGCGCGTCTGCGCCAGCGTCTCGCCGTCCCACGTGAAGCGCAGCGCGACCTGGCCCTGCGCATGCACGACGACGCGTACCGCCTGGGCATCGACCTCTACCAGCGCGTCGTCGGTGTCGCGACGGCCGTCGCGCACGAACGTCAGCCGCTGCTGCAGCGCCAGGCCGCCCGGCAGCGCCGCCGGCGCCAGCCGCAGCGGCGGTGGCGAGACCACGGGCGACCGGGACGCCGGTGCGGTGCCGCAGGCCGCGACCAGCAGGGCCACCGCCACCGGCAACGCCGCGATGGAGAACCGGCGCGCCATCAGTCGCGCGCGAAGGTCAGCAGGCTGTGGCTCAGGCCGATGCCGTCGCGCACGTCGACCAGACGCAGTCCGGCGGCGTTCGCGAACTCGATGTATTCCGACGCGCGATACATCTTGCTGACGCCGTTCGCCATCGCGGTGAAATAAGGCGAGGTGTTGATGATGCAGTACGCCGCGACGTCGAACCGCTGCCGGTCCCAGAACGTATCGAGGATGTGCACGCGACCGCCGGGCGCGAGACTCGTCGCGACGCGGCCCAGGATGCTGGCGATGGAGCCGGCGCCGAAGCAGCTCAGGAACTGGCTCATCCAGATCGCGTCCTGCCCGCCGGGGAACGGCGCGCTTTCGTCGAGCATGTCGACCTCGGCGCAGGTGATGCGGTCGGCATGGTCCTGCAGGTTGACGCGGGCGACGCCGAGCTGTTCGGGCAGGTCCACCAGCGTCATCCGCACCGACGCGTCGTGCTCCAGGCAGCGCCGCGCCCACTTGCCGGTGTTGGCGCCGATGTCCATCAGCGTCGCCGGGCGGCGCTCGAACACGATCGGCAGCGCCATCGCGAACGCCGTGTCGGAGTAATGGTGGTCGAATTCGAACCACGCGCGCTTCGCGACGTCCGGCAGGTCGCGCAGGCCGCGGTAGATCGTCTCCCACGGGCCGAGCGCCTTCAGGCCGGCGGGACGCGCCTCGGCGAGCGCGGCTTCCAGGTCCATGAGCCCGGCGTAGCAGATCTCCTGCACGAACTCGAAGTTCACGCGCGTCATCTCGTCGTGCAGCACGACCTGGCCGGTCTTCTCCAGCCGCCAGCGGTCGCCGTCGAGGGCGACGACACCCGCGCTCAGGCAGGTTTCCAGCAGCACGCTCAGCGCGTACTCGCTGCGCCCGAGCGCCTGCGCCAGCGTGGCGGTCGTGCAACCGTCGGCGCTGCCGTCGATCGCGGCGAGCACGCCCCACTTGCGCGCGATGCGCACGCACTGGAACACCACCGGCCCGAACGCCAGCTTCTGCGCCGCGAAGCGTGCATCGAGCGCGGACATCGGTCCGGTGAAGGACCGGGGCGGCGTCGCCGCCGCGAGGGAAGTTTCAGTCATGGTCGTCGCGCTCATCGGAAGTCGGAGGAAGGGGCGTGGGAAAGATCGCGCGTCGGCGCCTCGAGGCGCAGGCAGGGCGACAGCAGCCAGACGAGCCCGATGCCGAACAGCAGGCTCAGGCCGAAGCCGTGCAGCGCCGGCGTCGCCGACAGCGACAGCAGGCCGAACGCGAGGATCGTGCTGGCCGCACCGAGGCAGACCGCGAGCCAGCTGGCGCCGTCGCCGCGGTGTTCGAGCAGGAAGATGCCGTAGTCGACGCCCATGCCGAGCAGCAGCAGCTGCGCCAGCACGCCGAACAGCTGCAGCGGCACCCCGAACCAGCCCAGCAGCGACACGCCCAGCAGCGCCGCCAGCGCCGTCGGCAGCAACGCCCGCCATGCCGTTCGACCGTAGCGCGCGAACAACAGCACCGCGACCGCCGCGTAGCCGGCCAGCAGCAGCCAGCTCATCCGTTCGCGATAGTGGCGCAGCAGCGCCGAGTAGTCGGCGCTGCGGTCGACCCAGCGCACGCCGTCGAGCGGCGCGGCGACCGCCGACAGCGCCGCGACCGCGTCGCGCGACACGCCCGTCAGCATCACCACGCTGCCGTGCCCGCCGTCGACGGCGCCCAGCCATAGCGGACGCAGCGGCGCCGCGATCGGCTGCGCCATGAAGGCTTCCGGTGCGAGGACGTCCGCCGGGGTCGCGCGCCGCAGATCCGCGGCGGCGAACGGCTCGCCGGTGAACGCGGCGGCGCGCGTCAGCGC
>CAMPHE010000045.1 GCA_946885815.1 uncultured Arenimonas sp. | reverse complement strand
CCAGATCGACTACACCACCGGAACCTCCGGTGTGCAGGTCGGCGAGGAAGCCGAGGGCGGCCGGCGTAAGCACGTCGCCGTAGCGGCCCGCGGTGCCGGCGGCGGTGGTCGGAACGAGGACCTCCAGACCGGCCGGGCCGGTGGCGGCGGCCGCGGGGGCCGGCACCACCGCTGGAGTGGGGTTGCGGACCGGGGAAAGGGTCGTCGCCGCGTCGCCTGCCATCGTCGTGCTCCAGCCGTGGGTCGGGCTTCGAACGTAGGCGTCGCGGTCACGATTTGACAAAGCAAATATTTCTATATGTAAGATTTGCCTCGCTTATACGTGAATGGGATCAACGAGATGGCAGGTCCCGGCAGCCGCTTTTTCTACAAGTCCGATCGGCTCAAGCCGCTGCGCGCGTTCTGCCAGGTCGCCCGGCTGGGGTCGGTGTCGCGCGCCGCCGAAGCCCTGTTCCTCAGCCAGCCGGCGGTGACGCTGCAGCTGCAGGCACTCGAGCGCGACTTCGGCCAGCGGCTGTTCGAGCGCATCGGCCGCCGCTTCAGCCTGTCGAAGGAAGGCGCGGTGCTGTACGAGCTGGCGCGGCCGCTGGTGGAGGGCATCGATGGCCTCGACGGCGAATTCCGCAGCCGGCTCAAGGGGTTGCAGGCCGGCGAGCTGCATGTCGCGGCGGGCACGTCGACCATCCTGTACCTGCTGCCGCCGCTGGTGCAGGCCTTCCGCGAACGGCACCCGGACGTGCAGCTGGTGCTGCACAACGTCACCGGCAAGGACGGGTTGGGCCTGCTGCGCGGCGACGGATGCGACCTGGCGGTCGGCTCGATGCTCGACGTGCCCACCGACCTCGCCTACGAGCCGGTGTACTCGTTCGAGCCGATGCTGATCTGTCCCCTCGGCCACCCGCTGGCCGACAAGCCCGAGCTCAGGCTGGAGGACCTGTCGCCCTACGGCCTGATCCTGCCGCCGCGCCGCCTCACCACGTGGCGGCTGGTGGATCTGGTGTTCCAGCAGCGGCGGGTGCCCTACACCGTGGCGCTGGAAGTGGGCGGCTGGGAGGTGATCAAGCAGTACGTGGCGATGGGCCTGGGCATCAGCATCGTCACCGGCATCTGCCTCACCGACGCCGACCGCGACCGGCTGGTCGCGCGCAGCCTCGCCGACTACTTTCCGCCGCGCAGCTACGGGGTGGTGGTGCGCAAGGGCAAGTTCCTGGGCCCGCGTGCGCGCGCCTTCGTCGATCTGGTGAAACCGGGCCTGTTCGAGCGACGCGACTACTACGATTCGGGGCCGTCGGAACGCTGAGCGGTCACGTCCGCCGGCACCACGCCGATCCGCGCGAAATCGGCGCCGGACGGCGACTGGAACGCACGCAGCCCGAATTCCGGCAGGATCGCCAGCAGGTGGTCGAACACGTCGGCCTGGATCGATTCGTATTCGGCCCACGCCGTGGTCGACGTGAACCCGTAGATCTCCAGCGGCAGGCCCTGCGGGCCCGGCGGGAGCTGGCGCACCAGCAACGTCATGTCCGGATGGATCCGCGGGTGCGCCGCCAGCCACGCCAGCGCGTAGGCGCGGAACGTGCCCAGGTTCGTGAGGCGCCGCAGATTGACCGGCGCCGCCTCGCCGTGGGCGGCATTCCATTCGGACAGTTCGGCGGCCTTGGCTTCCAGATACGGCCCGAGCAGGCGCACCCGCGACAGCGCCGCCACCTCGTCCGGCCGCAGATGGCGCACGGTCGTCTGGTCGATCGGCAGCGCGCGCTTGATGCGACGGCCGCCCACCTCCTCCATTCCGCGCCAGTTGCGGAAGCTCTCGCTCACGAGCGCGTAGGTCGGGATCGTGGTGATGGTCTTGTCCCAGTTGCGGACCTTGACCACGTGCAGCGCGATGTCGATCACGTCGCCGTCGGCGCCGTATTTCGGCATCTCGATCCAGTCGCCGACCCGCACCATGTCGTTGGAACCGATCTGGACGTTCGCGACCAGCGACAGGATGGTGTCCTTGAACACCAGCATCAGCACCGCCGCCAGCGCACCGATGCCCGACAGCAGCAGCAGCGGCGAGCGCTCCACGAGCGCGGCCACGATCAGCACGGTCGCCAGCAGGTACAGCACGATCCGCGCGACCTGCAGATAGCCCTTGATCGGACGGCTGCGCGCGCGTTCGGGGTCGCGTTCCTCGTACACGTCCTGCGCCGCCTGCAGCAGCGCGCTGATCGACTGCGCGATCGCCAGCACGATCAGCGCCGCCGCGACGTTCCGCAGGACCTGCACCACCGCCGGCGGCAGCCCCGGCACGACCTGGATGCCGTGATGGACCACCAGCGCCGGCACGGCGTGCGCGAGGCGTCGCAGCACGCCGCGGCCGAGCATCACGTCGTCCCAGCGCATCGGCGAGCGCCGCACGAGGCCGCCGACGACGCGCTGAAGCAGCAGGTGGGCGAGCCGGTCGGCCGCCCACGCGCTCAGCGCCAGCAGCGCGAGCGTCGCGGTCAGGAGCAGTGCCGGATGCGTCGGCAGGCTTTCGAAGAAACGTTCCAGTCCATTCACCGCGCCCAGTCTACCGGGCCGGATGCGAGGCCCCGATCAATGCGCGTCGCGCGACGTCCCCGCCTGCCGTCGCGACAGCGGCCGCCGCGGCACCGCGGCGATGTCGTAGGCGAGGAACGCGAGCACGAACTGCAGGCCCACGATCACCGGCAGCGCCGCCAGCATCACGGTGCCGGCGGGCGCGGCGCGGCCGGTACCGGCGTTCTCGACCCAGGTGCCGATGCCGAACACCAGCCCGAACGCGAGCAGCGGCACGCCCACCAGCAGCTCGAGCGACGCGATCGACATGTCGCGGAGGAAATAGCTGTAGACCACGCGCTTGCAGAAATTGCGCGCGTGCTTGAACGCGAACTCGCCGATCGCCCGCCAGACACGCACGCCGCTGGTCTCGTCGCCGTACACCGGCGCCATCGGCACGTCGACCACCACCGCGCGCAGCGTGCCCAGCCGGAACAGCAGGTCGGACTCGAAGAAATAGCGGGGGCTGATCTTCGCCGGGTCCAGCCGGCGCGCGACGTCGGCATGGATCGCCGTGTAGCCGTTGGTGGGGTCGAACAGATCCCAGTACCCGGTCGACAGCTTGTTGAGGAACGACAGCGCCGCGTTGCCGAGGATGCGCACACCCGGCATCCGGCCGATCAGGTCGAGGTCGTGGAAGCGGTTGCCCTTCGTGTAGTCGGCTTCGCCGGCGAGGATCGGCCCCACGAAGGCCGGCAGCAGCGCGGGATCCATCTGCCCGTCGCCGTCGATCTTCACCATCACGTCCATCCCGTCGTCGAGCGCGCGCCGATAGCCCGCCAGCACCGCGGCACCGACGCCCAGGTTCCGCGGATGGCGCACGACCACGACCCGCGGATCGTGGCAGCCGCGCGCGACCAGATCGCCGCAGCCGTCGGGACAGGCGTCGTCGACCACGTAGATGCGATCGACTTCCGGGCCGATCCGTGCGAGCAGCGGCAGGATCTGCGCCCCGACCCGATAGCACGGCACCACGGCCGCGATGGTCGTCGCTCCGATGCCGGGTCCGTTCATGTGGTCCCCCGGTTGCGCCCCTGGTACGGCTGGTAGATCGCCCGGATGCGCGCCATGTCGGCGACGAAATCGTCGGTCGGCTCGACCAGCGGGCCGAGCCCGATCGTGCGGTCCGGGTAATGGAACCACGCGCAGAACACCGGCACGCCGGCGGCGCGTGCGATCTTCCAGAACCCGGTCTTCCAGTGTTCGACCCGGCGGCGGGTGCCTTCCGGCGCCAGCACGAACCACATGCGTTCGCTGCGGCGGATGCGATCGGCCGTCTGCTCGACGATGCCGCCCGGCGCGCTGCGGTTCACCGGCAGCCCGCCGAAGCGCCGCAGCAGCCACCCGAGCGGGCCGCGGAACAGTTCCGCCTTCGCGATGAACGCGATGTCCACGCCCATCGCCAGTTTCGCCGCCAGCCCCCAGACCGCGTCCCAGCCGGAGGAATGCGGCGCGGCGATCACGACCAGCCGCGGCAGGTCGGGCCAGTCGCCGCGGATGGTCCAGCCGCCGGCGCGCAGGATCGCGCGGCCGAGCCAGCGGGTGAACCGGTTGCCGTCACGGGGCGCCTGGGGCGGCATCGCCGGGACGCGCGTCATTCGCGGTCCCACGCCGCCGCGCTGCGCTGGCGCTTGACGCCGGCGCGCTCGCGCTTGGCGCCGAGCCGTCGCTCCTTCGCGCCCTTCGTCGGCCTCGTGGCGATGCGCTTCTTCGGCGCCACGGTCGCCGCGGCGATCAGCGCGCCGAGCCGCGCGCGCGCATCCTCGCGATTGCGGTCCTGCGTGCGGAACCGCTGCGCCGACAGCACCAGCACGCCGTCGTCGGTGAGCCGCCGGTCGCGCCGCGCGAGCAGCCGCGCACGCACCGCCTCGGGCAGCGACGGCGAGCGCGCCACGTCGAACCGCAGCTCCACCGCGGTCGAAACCTTGTTCACGTTCTGCCCGCCCGGCCCGCCGGACCGCACGAAGCGCTCGACGAGCTCGGAGTCGGGGATGGCGAGTTCGGGGGTGATCTGGAGCATCGGGGGAGTGTGCGGGAGCGGGTGAAGTGCGGATATGGGATCCAGGGTCTACGTAACAGGGAGCGCCGTCGCACATCGCCGCGTCGGCGGGCTTTTTATCACGTAAATCCCGGATCCTATATCCCGCTCCTGCCTTAAACTCCCCGCCCCATGTCCTCCCTCAACCCTCCCCAGCGCGCCGCCGTCGAATACACCGGTGGCCCGCTGCTCGTGCTCGCCGGCGCCGGCAGCGGCAAGACCAAGGTCATCACCGAGAAGATCGCGCATCTGGTCACGACCGGACGGGTGGAGGCGCGGCATGTCGCGGCGATCACGTTCACGAACAAGGCGGCGCGCGAAATGCGCGAACGCGTCGCGAAGCGGTTGCGCGGTGACGCCGGCGAGGGGCTGACGATCAGCACCTTTCATTCGCTCGGCCTGCGCTTCCTGCAGCTCGAGCACGCGCGCGCCGGCCTGCGCCGGGGCTTCTCGATCTTCGATGCGGACGACCAGCTCGCGATCGTGAAGGACCTCGCCACGCCCGGCCTGAAGAAGGACGCGCTGTGGGCGCTGCAGAACCTGGTGAGCACCGCGAAGAACGCGGCGCTGACACCGGAACAGGCGATGGCCGCCGCGCGCTCGGCCCGCGAGCAGGAGGCCGCGGCGCTGTACGCGCGCTACCAGGCGCGGCTGCAGGCGTACAACGCGGTCGATTTCGACGACCTGATCCGGCTGCCGCTGCAGCTGCTGGAAGCCGACGCCGACCTCGCCGCCGGCTGGCGCGAACGCATCCGCTACCTGCTCGTCGACGAATGCCAGGACACCAACGGCGCGCAGTACCGGCTGCTGAAACAGCTCGCCGGCACGCGCGGCGCGATGACCTGCGTCGGCGACGACGACCAGAGCATCTACGCGTGGCGCGGCGCGATGCCGGAGAACCTCGACCAGCTCGCGGTCGACTATCCGGCGCTCAAGGTGATCAAGCTGGAACAGAACTACCGCTGCAGCGGCCGCATCCTGCGCTGCGCGAACACGCTGATCGCGAAGAACCCGCACGCGCACCTGAAGCAGCTCTGGAGCCAGCACGGCGACGGCGAACCGGTGCGCGTCTGGGAATGCCGCACCAACGAGCACGAGGCCGAACGCGTCGCCGCCGAAATCCATTACCTGCATCAGGCGAAGGAAATCCCGTTCGGGGAGTTCGCGATCCTGTTCCGCGGCAATCACCAGAGCCGGCCGCTGGAAAAGGCGCTGCAGCTGCTGCGCATCCCGTACCACCTCACCGGCGGCACCGCGTTCCTCGACCGCGGCGAGGTGAAGGATGCGCTGGCGTGGCTGCGCGTGCTCGCGAATCCCGACGACGACGCCGCGTTCCTGCGCGCGATCGCCGCGCCCAGGCGCGAGGTCGGCGCCACCACGCTCGAGAAGCTCGCGGCGATGGCGCAGACCGCCGGCCTGCCGCTCTCGCGCGCCGCGTCGCAGGTGGGTTTCCTGAAGCAGCTCACGCCGCGCGCCGCGGCGGGCCTCGACGAGTTCAGCCGCATCGTCGAGCGCCTGCGCGATATCGCCGAACGCGTCACGCCCGCCGAACTGGTGCCGCTGCTCGCCGAGCAGAGCGGCCTGCTGGCGATGGTGCGGGCGGAATGCAAGGACGAGGCGTCGTTCCAGCGCCGCAAGGCGAACCTGGAGGAGCTGGCGTCGTGGTTCGAGGGCGCGCGCGGCGGCGGCCCGGGCGAACTGGCCGCGCAACTGGCGCTGCTGTCGAACGCCGACCGCGGCGAACCCGGCAATGCCGTACGGCTGATGAGCCTGCACGCGGCGAAGGGCCTGGAGTTCCGCGCCGTATTCGTCATCGGCTGCGAGGACGGCAACCTGCCGCACGAAGCCAGCCTCGAGGAAAACCGCCTCGACGAGGAACGCCGGCTGATGTACGTCGGCATCACCCGCGCGAAGGAGCGCCTGTACCTGGCGCATTCGGCGCAGATCAAGCGCTGGGGCGACGTGCAGCGCCTGTTGCCGAGCCGGTTCCTCGACGAACTGTCGCCCGGCGACCTGCTGCGCGACGGCAGCGACCCCGAGCGCGAAACCGCCGAGAAAAAGCAGCGCGGCCGCGCGCACATGGAAGCGATCGCGGCGCTGTTCGGCGACGGGTAGCGAAAGTCCGGGGCGCCGCGCTTCCACTGTCACGCATCATTCTTCCAGGATCGAGTCCCAGTCGAGTGCGTCGCGTGCGGGCAGCTTCCGGCCGAGGAACCGCTCCGCTTCGGCGCGCTCGCCGGCGCACAGCGCGCCGGTGGAGGCATCGATCGTAGCGACCGCCCCGACCGCGTCGTTCATCACGCATGCCGGCCCGTCGTCGCGATGGGGGATGCCCACCACATGGCCGAGCTCGTGGATCGCGACCTTCACCGCGCGCGTGGTGGCGTCCCGCCGGTCGACACCGGCCCGCAACCGGTACGACGACACGACGGCGACGCGCTGGCCGTAGAACGCCAGACCGAGCACGCCCCAGTCCAGGTGCTCGCCGCGGCTCGCCGAGATGTCGACGCCGGTGAGCCCCAGCAGCGCGTGGCAGCCGTCGGTCCCGGGCAGGACGTCGAACAGCAGGTGCTGTAGCAGCGCGTCGGCGCGATGGCGCGCACGCGCCGGATACCACGCGTCGGCGGGGAGGGCACGTGCGGTCAGCGTGCGTACGCGAAAACCGTAGACCTGCCGGAGACCCCGACCGATCGGCGCGGGCAACGCGGCGTCGTGCTCCCCGAGCGGCTGCACGCAGACGGTGTATTCGACGGGACGCGACGCGGCCGTCGACATGGCGCGCACCGGCGGTGCCGGTGCCGGCGTCAGCGCGTCGTTCCCTGCGCGCTCCGCGCACCGCCCGCCGATGGCGACCGCCGACAGCGCGACCACCCCGATCCCGACGATTCGCCAGCGGTGCACGGGCATCGGCCGATCATCGCCCTCGCCCGCCCTGACGCAAAGCGGGCCGGAAAGACCGGCCCGCTCCGGAGTGCCGCTGAGCCGCGTGGATCAGTAACCCAGCGCGTCGACGATCAACCCCGTCGCGATCTCGACCAGCAGATAGCGGTCGTCCATCGGCCGCACCCAGCGGTAGCCTACCGGCGCCGGACGCAGGTCGTAACGGTCGTAGTCGTAGATGTAGTACGTCGGCTGCACCACCTGCCAGTCGATGCGGTCGCCGCGCTTCCAGTGGTTCTTGTACCAGCCCAGGTGCAGGCCGTTGTCGTGGCGGCCGTCGTAGCGGTCACGGTCCCGGACGACCACGGTCGGCCGACGGTCGTCGCGATCGACGACGATCACGCGGTCGCGGTCGTGGCGGCGATCGCGGTCATGGTCGCCGCGGCGATCCACCTGGTGCTTGTCGTGGCCCTTGGCCTTGCCCTTGTGGCCATGCTTGCCGCCGCGGTCGGCGAGCGCGGGCGAGACGGCGAACGCCGCCAGCAGCGGCGCGATCAGCAGGACGGACTTGTTCATGGCTTACTCCGTTCGTGGGGAACGGGGGCAGCATGGCCACGCCGGCGTGAACCCGGCGCCAGAAGCGCCTGAACGCCGCGCAACCGTTCAGAGAGGCGACGACGTGTTCAGATCGCCGACACGAACGAGAAATCCATGCTGTCGACGTCGTGCGTGCCGCCGAGGGCCCCGCCGGCGACGCCGCCGCCGACGACCACGCGCATCCCGACGTCGCGCACCCCGTCGGCGCCGATCACGGCATAGATCCCGTCCTTGACGCCGAAGTCGCCGCCGTACTCGCCGAGCTTGCCGCTGATGCCGGCTTTGGGCCCGGCGAAGATCGTCACCGTGCCTTCCATCGAGAATTCGACCTCGGCATGCATCCCGAGATCGGCGCCGATGTCGTTCAGCGGGCCCCACTTGAGCTTCTTCGTGCCGATCACGTTCACTTCGGCGACGAACTTCAGCTTGCCGCAGGTCAGTTCCATCGAGAAGTTGTCGGAGAACGCGTACTTGCCCGAAGCCCACTGCGACGCGGCGCTGCACGCCGGCGCCTCCACGACCACCTCGGGCACCACGCCGTCGCGTGCCGACACCGGACCGTAGCAGCCGCTGCCCGAAGGCGCGGCATGCGAGAACGCGAACGCGATCTCCTGCTGCGCACGCGCGTGCATCTGCAGCACGTCGTGCTCGATGCCGAGCCGCGCCATGTCGTGCCAGCCGCCGCGCGGCAGGTTCGACGCGATCGCGGTGGAGACGCCGTACGCGTCGCGGAAGAACACGCGCATCTGATCCTCGTACTCGCGCGCGAACGGCGTCATCCCGGCGATGCCCTTCGCGATCGCCCGGCGCGAGATCGCGCAGCACGCCTCGGTCGTGCTGTCCGGCGGACAGCGGGAGTCGCGCGCGAATTCCTCGCTCAGGCGGTCCGAGGCCTGTTCCATCTGCCACTCGGCCTGCGCCACGTCGAGCGCCTGGAACCGCGTGAGCTGCGGCGAGCCGAGGATCAGGCTTTCCTTCCACGCCTTCAGCGGATGCATCCCGGTGTCGACCGGTTCGAGGCCGGACTGCGACGTCGCCTTGACCTCGATGATCTGGTGCACGGTGTCGACGATCGACGGGCGGCGGCCGGCGAGCGTGGCCATCAGCCCGCCCTGCCGGTCCCGGATCGCCTTCGCCTGCGCGCGCGTCGCGACGTAATCGGCGGAAACGCCGGCGAACCAGCCCGCATAGCTGTCGTCGGCGGTGGGGTACGACACCGCGGGCCACGCGATCTGGCCCTGCTTCGACAGGTCGAGCGCGACATACAGCGGCAGTTGCAGCTCGCCGTCGCGCGTCTCGAGGAAGGGCGCGCGCGCCCAGCGCCGGATCTGCTCCGGCGAACCGCCGGGGGGCGGCGGCGAAGCCGGCGGCCCGGTATCGGAGGCATCGCGCTGCGGTACCGGCTGCGCGGGATCGCCGCGCAGTCGCCAGAGCGCGCGCGGCGCGATCGCGGCGGCCTCGTCGTCGCGGCCGAGCTTGACCAGCGCGTGGACGAGGTTGCGTGCGGCCTCCGACAATTCGGGGTTCAGCGCGAGCGCCTCGCGCAGCACCGGTTCGGCGTCCGCGAAACGCCGCAGCAGCAGCAGCGCGTGGCCGCGGTTGTTCAGCAGCGCGGCGCGGCCGGCGATGCCGACCGGCGAGGTATCGGCGTCGATCGTCAGTCCGTCGGCCGCGTCGAGCAGCGCCAGCGACACCGCGGGCAGGTTCTGGCCGTTCGCGATCGCGGCGCGGTTCACCAGCGGCATCGCGAGGTCTTCGTCCTGTTCGTGCGCCACCAGCAGGTTCGCGGCGGCGCCCCACGGGTCGC
>CAMPHE010000044.1 GCA_946885815.1 uncultured Arenimonas sp. | reverse complement strand
GCGCTGAAGCTGTTCCAGGACGATCCGCAGACCGAGGGCATCATCCTCGTCGGCGAGATCGGCGGCAGCGCCGAAGAGGAAGCGGCCGAGTTCATCAGCCAGTACGTGACCAAGCCGGTCGTCGGTTTCATCGCCGGCGCGTCGGCGCCGGCCGGCAAGCGCATGGGCCACGCCGGTGCGATCGCGTCGGGCGGCAAGGGCACCGCCGCCGGCAAGTTCGAGGCGCTGGAGAAAGCCGGCGTCACGACGGTGAAGTCGCCGGGGGATCTGGGCGCGGCGATCGCGGCGCGGCTGGCGAAGTAAGCCGGCGCCGTATTCGTTCACGGAGGGCCGCCTTTTCGCGGCCCTCCTGTTTCAGGGGGTATGGAATCGCCCGCCGTGCACGGGGCCATCCGTTACGATGGGCGCCCGTCGCCAGCGGCTGCCCTGATGACCGCGTCCCTCCGCATCGCCCTCGCTCAATTCGACTACCCCGTCGGCGCGGTCCGGGAAAACGCCACGCGCATCGCCGCGCAGATCGCGCAGGCGCGCGACGAATACGGCGCCGACCTCGTTCTGTTTCCCGAACTCGCCGTCTCCGGCTACCCGCCCGAAGACCTGCTGATGCGTCCGGCGTTCCTCGCCGGATGCCAGGAGGCGATCGAGGCGATCGCCGCCGCCTGCACCGGGGGCGTCACCGCCGTCGTCGGCTGGCCCGAATCGGCCGGGCCGGTGGTCTACAACTCGGCGAGCGCGCTGCGCGACGGCGAGGTCATCGCCACCTACCGCAAGCGCGAACTGCCCAACTACGCGGTATTCGACGAGCGGCGTTATTTCGCCGTGGACCCGGATGGCGGCGACTGCACGTTCGACGTCAAGGGCACCACCGTCGGCCTCGTGATCTGCGAAGACCTGTGGTTCGCCGAGCCGCTGGCCGGCACCGCGGCCGCCGGCGCACAGCTGGTCGTCGTGCCGAACGCCTCGCCGTTCGAGCGCGACAAGACCGCGCAGCGCGACGCGCTGCTCGCGCAGCGGGTGCAGGAATCAGGCGTGGCGGTGGCGTACCTCAATGTCGTCGGCGGGCAGGACGACGTCGTTTTCGACGGCTGCAGCGTGCTCGCCGACGCCGACGGCGGCGTGCATCCCGCGGCGCGCGCGTTCGAGGATCACTGGCTCGTCGCCGATTTCGACCCGGTGCGCCGCGCGTTCACCCGGGTGCACTGGCCGGCGGAAAACGACGAGAGCCACGAGTCGCTGGCGTGGCGCGCGATCGTGCGCGGCCTGCGCGACTACTGTGCGAAGAACGGGTTCCAGCGCGCATGGCTGGGGCTGTCGGGCGGGATCGATTCGGCGCTGGTGCTGGCGCTGGCGGTGGAGGCGCTCGGCCCGGCGGGCGTCATCGGCGTGCGGATGCCGTCGCGCTACACCTCCGGCCTGAGCAACGACCTCGCCGACGTGCAGGCGCGCAAGCTCGGCGTGCGGCTGGAAACCGTGCCGATCGAGGCGCCGTTCACGGGCTACATGACCGCGCTCGGGCCGCTGTTCGACGGCCTGCCGGCCGGCGTCGCCGAGGAGAACCTGCAGTCGCGCGCGCGCGGCGCGGTACTGATGGCGCTGGGCAACAAGTTCGGCGGGCTCGTGCTCACCACCGGCAACAAGAGCGAATACGCGGTCGGCTACGCGACGATCTACGGCGACATGTGCGGCGGCTTCGCGCCGCTGAAGGACCTGTACAAGACCGAGGTGTTCGCGCTGTGCCGCTGGCGCAACGCGCAGGGCGACGGCGAGGTGATCCCGCAGGCCGTCATCGACCGTCCGCCGTCGGCGGAACTGCGCGAAAACCAGACCGACCAGGATTCGCTGCCGCCGTACGACGTGCTCGATGCGATCCTGTCGCGCTACGTCGACCAGGAAATGTCGACCGGCGAGATCGTCGCCGCCGGCTATCCGCGGGCGGTGGTGGAGAAGACGGTGCGGCTGGTCAACGTGGCCGAATGGAAACGCCGGCAGTCGGCGCCCGGGCCGAAGCTGTCGCGGCGCGCCTTCGGCCGCGAGCGCCGGTACCCGATCACGAGCGGCTGGCGCGACTGACCGGTGGGAGGGCCTACAGGCCCGATCCCGACACCGCCGGGCCTGAAGGCCCTCCCATATTCAGTTGAACGGGTTCAACCGGTTCAGGAAGGTTTCGCCGGGCCAGTTCGCGTTCGTCTTCGACGGGTGGTTCGGGTAATTCGCGTCCAGCACGCGCTGGGCGTCGGCCGCCAGCGTCTGCTGCCCGAGTTCGCCGTAGGCCTTCGCCATCAGCGCCAGCGCGTCGCCTTCGTATTCGCTGCGCGGATACATCTGCAGGATGTACTTGCCGCGGTTGGCGGCGGCGACAAAGGCCTCCTTGCGCAGGTAGTACACGCCGACGTTCAGCTCGTGGCGCGCCAGGAGGTTGCGCAGGTAGATCATCCGCTGGCGCGCATCGGGCGCGTAGCGGCTGTTCGGGTAGCGGCGCACCACGTCGGCGAAGTCGTTCAGCGCCTGCGTCGGGCCGCCGAGGTCGCGGTTGGCCATGTCCTGCCGCAGCAGGCGCAGCAGCGCGCCGGAGTTGTGGTCGAAATTGATCAGCGCCTTCAGGTAGTAGGCGTAGTCGATGTGGCGATGCGTCGGGTAGGTGCGGATGAAGCGCTGCACCGCGGACGTGGCCTCTTCGGTCTTGCCGTCCTTGTAGAGCACGTACGCGAGGTCGAGCTGGGCGTGCTCGCTGTACTCGCCGTACGGGAAGCGCGAGACGAGGCGCTGGTAGTAGCGCGTGGCGCGCGACCAGTTGCGGTTGTCCTTCGACCGGTCGGCGGCCGCGTAGAGCTGGTCCACCGGCAGCGTTTCGGTTTCCTGCTCCTTCTCGTCTCCCCACATCTTCTTCCACGTCGCGCAGCCGGGCAGCGCGGCGACGAGGAAAACCAGGAGGATCGCGCGGATGGCGGCGCGGGACACGGCGGACGTTGCAGTCATCAGGGGAGACGGTCAGGCGCTGCGGGCAGCGAGTTCGGGGATAATACCGGAAAGCCCGCCGCCGCCTCCATGAACGCGGCGGGGGCTCCCGTCGCCCGAGGACCCCCGCCCGATGACCCAGCCCCTTGCCGGCGACCACGACGAGAGCGACCGCGAACTGCTCGAGGCGACGGTGCCGCTGTCCGCCGCCGGCCGCCGTTTCGACCAGGTGCTGGCCGAGCTGTTTCCCGATTTCTCGCGCTCCCGGCTCACGGCGTGGATCCGCACCGGCGACGCGCTGCTCGGCGGTCGCGTCGTGAAGCCGAAGGAAGCGGTCCGCGGCGGCGAGGCCATCGCGCTCATGGCGAAGGCCGAAATCGAGACCGACGCGCTGCCCGAGGACATCCCGCTGCGCGTTCTGCACCGGGACGACGACGTGATGGTGATCGACAAGCCTGCCGGGCTCGTCGTGCATCCCGGCGCCGGCAATCCGCGCGGCACGATGGTGAACGCGCTGCTGCACCTCGACGCGAAGCTCGCCGAACTGCCGCGCGCCGGCATCGTGCATCGCCTCGACAAGGACACGTCCGGCCTGATGGTGGTCGCGGTCAGCCAGCGCGCGCACACATCGCTGGTGGAACAGCTCTCCGGACGCGAGGTCCATCGCCAGTACCTGGCGGTGGTGCAGGGGACGATGGTCGCCGGCAGCACCGTGAACGCGCCGATCGGCCGGCACCCGACCGATCGTGTGCGGATGGCCGTGGTGAAGGAGGGGCAGGGCCGCGACGCGATCACGCATTACCGCGTGCGCGAGAAGTTCCGCGCGCACACGCTGGTCGAATGCCGGCTCGAGACGGGCCGCACGCACCAGATCCGCGTGCATATGGCGCATGCGCGCAAGCCGATCGTCGGCGACCCGCTGTACGGCGGCGCCTACCGCCAGCCGAAGGCGTCGACCGAGGAACTCGCGGCGCGGCTGCAGGGGTTCCGCCGGCAGGCGCTGCATGCGGAAAAGCTGAGCTTCGTGCATCCGGGCAGTGGCGAAACGATGACGTTCGAGGCGCCGATGCCCGACGACATGCAGGCGCTGGTGCGCGCGCTGCGCGAAGACACCGCGGCCGCGAAGGGCTGAGATGGCGTCGTCCGGCTGGTTGCCCGCCGACTGGCCCGCGCCGCCCGGCGTGCGTGCCGGCACGACGACGCGTGACGGTACCCCGGGGGTGTCCCCGCCGCCGTTCGGGCCGTTCAACCTCGGGTTGCGCAGCGGCGACGATCCGGCGCTCGCGGCGCGCAACCGCGTGAACCTGACGACGCTGCTCGCGCTGCCGTCGCCGCCGCACTGGCTGCGGCAGGTGCATGGGCAGCGCGTGGTGCGGTTCGACGCAGCCGCGCTCGACGACCCGAACGGCGCCCGCGAACCGGAAGCCGACGCGGCGGTGACTTCGGTTCCCGGCGTCGTGCTGGCCATCCTCTCGGCCGACTGCCTGCCGGTCGTGCTCGCCGCGCGCGATGGCGGCGAGATCGGCGCCGCGCACTGCAGCTGGCGGACGCTGTCGGGCGGGCTGCTCGAAGCCACCGTCGGCGCGTTGCGCACGCCGGCGTCGGCGCTGGTCGCGTGGCTCGGCCCCGCGGCCGGCCCGGAGCGCTATGAAGTGGGCGAAGACGTGTTCGCCGCGTTCACCGCGTCCGACGCAGGCGCGGCGGCGGCCTTCGTGCCGACGCGTCCGGGCCACTGGATGGTCGACCTGTTCGCGCTCGCGCGCCGGCGGCTCGCGGCGCTCGGCGTCACCGCGGTCCACGGCGGCGGCCTGTGCACGATTTCGGACGCCGTGCGCTTCCATTCGTACCGCCGCGACGGTGCGGCCAGCGGCCGCCTCGCGACGCTGGTCTGGGCGGAGGCCGCTCCCGACAACGGATCCCACGGATGAAGTCGGATAAAGGATCCGCTCTTATCGGTCTTTATCCGTTGTAGAACGCCTTCCGGTCGGCGCATACGTATGCAGTCGCATCGGCCTCGCGCGCCGGCCTACCATCGGCCGCACGCCTCGCCGGGGACTCCGATGCGCACGATCGCCGCCGCTTTCGCCTTCATCGCGCTGTGCGCGCTCACCCCGCGTGCCGCCGCCGCGCCGGAAACGGTCGCCACCGCGCGCTCGCCCGACGGCGTGCTCGAGGTCGCGCTGGAACTGGAAGACGGCCGCATCGCCTATCGCGTCGACCGCTTCGGCGAACCGGTCATCGCCTCGTCGCGCCTCGGCTTCGCGCTGCGCGGCGCGCCGAAGCTCGACCGGAATTTCGTGCTGGCATCGCAGTCCACGCGCGAAGTCGACACGACGTGGGAACAGCCGTGGGGCGAATACCGGCGGATCCGCGACCGGCACACCGAACTGCGCGCCCGCTTCACGGAAAGGATCGCGCCGAAACGAAGCCTCGACGTCGTGTTCCGCGTGTTCGACGACGGCATCGGCTTCCGCTACGCATTTCCCGACCAGGCGTCGCTGCGCGACGTGATCATCGACGACGAGCTGACCGAATTCGCGATCGCCGCGCCCGCGACCGCGTGGTGGATCCCGGCCGGAGAATGGAACCGCTACGAATACCTGTACCAGCGCACGCCGCTGCGCGAGGTCGGGCAGGCGCACACGCCGATGACGCTGCGCACCGACGACGGCCTGCACCTCGCGTTCCACGAAGCGGCGCTTGTCGACTATTCGGCCATGTGGCTGCGCCGCGTCGGGGAGCAGACGCTGCGCGCGCAGCTCGCGCCCGCGTCGGAAGGGTGGAAGGTGCGCCGCACGGCGCCGTTCGCGACGCCGTGGCGGACCATCCAGATCGCCGACGACGCCGGTGCGCTCTACGCGTCGTCGCGCATCGGGCTCAACCTCAACGCGCCGAACGCGCTGGGTGACGTGTCGTGGTTCGAGCCGGCGAAGTACGTCGGCGTCTGGTGGTCGCTGCACCTGGAAACCGAGACCTGGGCCACCGGCGCGAAGCACGGCGCGACCACGGCGAATGTGCGCCGTCATATCGACTTCGCCGCGGACAACGGTTTCCGCGGCGTGCTCGTCGAGGGCTGGAACCCCGGCTGGGATGGCGAGTGGTTCGGCAACGGCTGGAATTTCGACTTCACGAAAGGCACGCCGGACTTCGACCTCGCGGCGCTGTCGGCCTACGCGGCGAAGAAGGGCGTGCACCTCGTCGGCCACCATGAAACCGGCTGCGCGTCGACGCATTACGACCGCCAGCTCGACGCGGCGTTCGCGCTGTACGCGCGCCACGGCGTCGACGTGGTGAAGACCGGCTACGTCTGCGACGCCGGCCAGATCGAGCGGCAGGACATCGCCGATGGCCCGGTGATGCGCGAATGGCACGACGGCCAGTGGCAGGTGAACCATCACCAGCGCGTGGTCGAAGCGGCCGCGCGCGCGCGTCTGGCCGTGAACCCGCACGAGCCGGTGAAGGACACCGGCCTGCGCCGCACGTACCCGAATCTCGTCTCGCGCGAAGGCGCGCGTGGCCAGGAGTACCAGGCGTGGGGCCAGCCGAAGAACCCGCCGGAACACGAGCCCACGCTGCTGTTCACCCGCCTGCTGTCGGGGCCGATGGATTTCACGCCGGGCGTGGTCAGCCTGCGCGGCCGCGGCGACACCCCGATCCCGTCGACGCTGGCGCGCCAGCTGGCCCAGTACGTCGTCATCTACAGCCCGATCCAGATGGTGCCCGACCTGCCGGAGAACTACGCCCGGGTTCCCGACGCGCTGCGCTTCATCCGCGAGGTCGCCGTCGACTGGGACGACACGCGGGTGCTGGCCGGCGAAATCGGCGACTACGCCGTGGTCGCGCGGCAGGCGCGTGGCGGCGGCGACTGGTTCCTGGGTGCGGTCACCGATGAACAGGGTCGGCTACTCGACGTGCCGCTGGCGTTCCTCGCCCCGGGCCGCACGTACGAAGCGCGGATCTGGCGCGACGGCGACGAAGCCCACTACGTCCGGAAACCCCACGCGATGACGGTCGAGACGCGACGCGTCACGTCGGCCGACTCGCTGCGACTGCGACTCGCCGCGGGCGGCGGCCAGGCGGTGCGGTTCGTCGCGATCGACGGACCGCGTGCCGCGGGCGACGGAAAGTGACGACCGGCCACTGACATTCACCGGCGACCGGTGCGAAGGTGCGCGCTTTGCCGGAGTCCTTCAATGCGTCTTTCCGTGTCGATCCTGTGCCTGTGTCTGCTGGCCGCCACCCCCCGTCCCGCCGCCGCGGCCGCTGCCGGGGCGCCTCCGGCCGCCGCCGTGGCCGCCGCGTCCGCCCAGCTCGAAGCCGACGATCCGGCCGCGGGCGCGGCGGTCGCCGCGCTGCGCCGCGCGCACCCGGACGATCCGTCGGTCGGGGTGCTGCAGGTGCGCTGGCTGCTGCGGCAGGGCGAACGCGAGGACGCGCTGGACCTGGCCGACGAACTCGCCGACGACTTTCCGGAGCACGCGCAGGCGCAGCTGTGGCTCGGCAACGCCTACGGCCAGCGGATCGGCGAGGTCGGCATGCTGACGCAGGCGCGCTATGCGCCGAAGCTGCGCACGGCGTTCGAGCGTGCGCTGGCGCTCGATCCGTCGCTGCACGGTGCCCGCGTCGCGCTCGTGCAGTACCACCTGCAGGCACCGTCGATCGTCGGCGGCGACCCGGCCGTCGCGAAGGCGCAGCAGCGCGAGCTGGCGCGGCGCGACCCGCCCCGCGGGCACTGGGCACGGGCCCTGATCGCCGCGACCGAGGGTGACGTCGAAACCGCGACCGAGGCCTATCTGGCCGCCTGGAAGGCGCGCCCGGAGGAAAAGCAGTACCGGTTCGCGGCGGGCATCGCCCTGCACGAGGCGCAGCGCTGGGACGAGGCGCACGCGCTGTTCGCCGCCTGGGCCGCCGAGGATCCGGGCTACGGGCCGGCGCAATACCAGCTCGGGCGCACCGCCGCGCTGTCGGGCCGGTTCGTCGAAGACGGCATCGGTGCGCTGAAGCGCTTCCTGGCGCTGCCGTCGCTCGAGGGGCAGCCGCAGCCGCAGCATGCGTGGTGGCGCCTGGGCCAGATCCAGGCGCACGCCGGCGATGTCGTCGCCGCGCGCGCCTCGTTCGACAAGGCGCTGGCGCTCGATCCGGAGCTGGAAGAAGTGAAGGCGGAACTGGCGAAGCTCTGACGCGCGGCGCGCGCCTCACCAGAACGAGTCGTCGGACCGCGCGGCGACGGTGGCCACGCGGTGTTCGGCCATCCGCCGGATCAGGTCCTCGGGCAGCGGTTCGTCGTACGCGACCTGCAGGTAGTTCTTCGTCGTGCGGTGACCGGCGAGTTCGTCCCCGAACGCCTCCAGCGTGTCCTGCGACGGCGCGAAGTCCAGATGCGCCTTGTGGGCCGAGAAGGAGAACAGGAAGCGCGGCTCGACGTAGAAGGGCGCGTTCCACTTGATCGTCTCGGTGGCCTTCGGGGCCACCTTGCGCAGCAGCGCGCGCAACTTGCGCAGATGCGGCCGGGCGGCGGCCGGGGCGGCATCGATGTAGGCGGGGACCGTGCTCGGGCGTGCGGTGGGCATCGGATTCGATTCCTGCGGCGGCCGGGAAAGCCAGCCTGACACGATCCGGGCGTGGCCTCCACGCGTGATCCCGCGGCGATTTCGCGCTACGTGGCCATGCCGGGCGGTTGAATGGCCGGCGCGCGGACCGCATCTGCCACGGCATCGGGCCGCACGCCCCCGCTTCCCCGGAGATTCCCCATGCGCATGGACAAGCTGACGTCGCGCTTCCAGCAGGCCCTGAGCGACGCCCAGTCGCTGGCCGCGGGCCGCGACCACAACCTGATCGAGCCGGTGCACCTGCTGGCCGCGTTGCTGGACCAGTCCGGCGGCAGCACGAAACCGCTGCTGGCACAGGCCGGCGTGAACACCACCGCGCTGCGCCAGCGACTCGGCGACGCGCTGGAGAAGCTGCCGAAGGTGTCGGGGCAGGACGGCCAGCTGAGCGTGGGCAACGACCTGTCGCGGCTGCTCAACGTCGCCGACAAGCTCGCGCAGCAGCGGGGCGACCAGTTCATCGCCAGCGAGATGTTCGTGCTCGCGGCGCTCGACGATCGCGGCCCGGCCGGCGACGCGCTCAAGGCCACCGGTGCGGCGAAAGCCGCACTGGAGAAGGCGATCGACGCGCTGCGCGGCGGCGAGAAGGTGCAGGACGCGAACGCCGAGGAGAACCGGCAGGCGCTGGAGAAGTACACGATCGATCTCACCGCGCGCGCCGAGAGCGGCAAGCTCGACCCGGTGATCGGCCGCGACGAGGAGATCCGCCGCACGATCCAGGTGCTGCAGCGGCGCACGAAGAACAACCCCGTGCTGATCGGCGAGCCCGGCGTCGGCAAGACGGCGATCGTCGAAGGGCTCGCGCAGCGCATCGTCAACGGCGAAGTGCCCGAAGGCCTGCGCGGCCGCCGCGTGCTGTCGCTCGACATGGGCGCGCTGATCGCCGGCGCGAAGTTCCGCGGCGAGTTCGAGGAGCGCCTGAAGGGCGTGCTGAACGACCTGTCGAAACAGGAAGGGCAGGTGATCCTGTTCATCGACGAGCTGCACACGATGGTCGGCGCCGGCAAGGCCGAGGGCTCGATGGACGCCGGCAACATGCTCAAGCCGGCGCTCGCGCGCGGCGAGCTGCACTGCATCGGCGCGACCACGCTGGACGAATACCGCAAGTACGTCGAGAAGGACGCGGCCCTGGAGCGGCGCTTCCAGAAGGTGTTCGTCGGCGAGCCGTCGGTCGAGGACACGATCGCGATCCTGCGCGGCCTGAAGGAACGCTACGCCGTGCACCACGGCGTCGAGATCACCGACCCGGCGATCGTCGCCGCGGCGACGCTGAGCCATCGCTACATCGCCGACCGCCAGCTGCCCGACAAGGCGATCGACCTGATGGACGAGGCCGCGTCGCGCATCCGCATGGAGATCGAC
>CAMPHE010000043.1 GCA_946885815.1 uncultured Arenimonas sp. | reverse complement strand
TTCATCGCCTACGACGCGGCGATGACCGCGGCCGAAGCCACCGGCGCCGCCGCACGCCGTCCATGCCGCGTCGAGCACCGCGCGCGCGGCGGTGTCGGCGTCGGCGAACGGATCGGGCGTGGTCATCGGCGCCAGCGGGTCGAGCATCGCCACCGCCGGTACCGCGGCCCGACCGACCGGGGGCGCCTCGTCCGGCTCGTCGCCGCGACAGGCGGCGAGCGAGAGCCCGATCAGCAGGGTCGGGAAGACGGCTTTCATGGCGGATCCGGGCGCGGGGTCGGACGGTGGGTGATGCAAGTGCGGTGCCATCGCGTCCGCCGCCGGCGAAGGGTTACGAAATCGCCGACGAGCGGTCGCCCGGCCGCCGTCGGCGGCCCCGCATGAAGCCGGCGTGCACGCGAGCGGCCGCGCAGGGGGCGAATCGATTACACGGGTTCGCCGCGATTACGCGCCGGCGCGCCGCGACGCGGTGGCATGGCACGCACGCGCGCGCGTCGCGGCGCATCGCCACGCCGGTTTCCGCCCGGACCCGTCGCCGCATCGCATGGCACGTCGATTGCATCGTTCCTGCCCGGGCGAACCACGTTTCGCTTTCCCCGACACGAACAGGAAAAGGAGTTCGAGATGAACCAGCGATATCGCAACGAATCCACCGGCGGCTATCACGGCGACGAGATGCGCGAGCGCTCCATGCGCGACCGCGACGATCGCTATGCGCGCGAGGCGGCGTCGGCCCGCGACTGGGACCAGCGCGACCTCGGCACGCGCGGCGGCGAATACGCCGAATACGGTTCCTACGGTGACCGCGGCTTCGGCCAGGGCGCCGGCGGCCGGTCGTTCCGCGAAGCCGAATACGGCGGTGAAGACTACAGCTGGGGCGGCGAGCGCGATTACAGCGCCGACCAGCGCCCGCGCGGTTCCGTGAACCAGCGGGACTTCGGCGGTGGCCAGGGCCACGGCAGCGCGGCCAATTACGGTGGCGGCTATGGCGGCGGCCATCGCGGTGGCGAGGGTTATCGCCAGCGGCAGATGGGCGGACAGCGCCCGTCGCGCGAATCGTACGGGCCGGGCGCGAACCGCTCGCGCGAGCAGGGCTTCGGCGGCCAGAACTACTGGGGCCAGGGCGGCCGCGACGGCACCGATTTCGGCAGCGGGCAGGGCTTCGGCGGCCGCGGCTACAGCGACCAGCAGTACGGCGGCTACGGCAACCAGTACAGCCAGTCGAGCGGCCAGTTCCGCGGCCAGCGCCCGATGCCGGGCGGCGGGCAGTACGGCGAGCGCACGCAGGGCGGGCGCAGCTTCCGCGGCACCGGGCCGAAGGGCTGGCAGCGTTCGGACGAACGGCTGCAGGACGACATCTGCGAGCGGCTGACGGACGACCACTGGATCGATGCCAGCGACGTCAGCGTGCAGGTCAGCGGTGGCGTGGTGACGCTGGAAGGCTCGGTCACCGACCGCCGGCTGAAGCACCGCATCGAGGACATGGTCGAGCAGTGCGGCGGCGTCGGCGAGATCCGCAACCAGCTGTCGGTGCGGCCGCGGGGCATGGACGACTCGTCCACGTCCTCCGCGTCGCGTTCGACGTCGACCTCCGGCCGCAGCGGCACGGCGACGGGTGCGAGCGGGGGCACGTCGACCGGCAAGCACTGATCGTCCGGACCCGTTTCATCCCGCGGTCCACTCTGACGCCCGGCTTCGGCCGGGCGTCTTTCTTCGGGCGGGGCGCTAAGCTGTCGCCCGAGTCCGTCGCCGCCGGAATGCCCATGCGCCACCTCCATCAACTCGCTCTCGTGCTGCCCGTCGCGCTCGCGCTGCAGGCGGCGCCGGTCGCCGCCGAGTCGCTCTACAAGTGCGACGCGGGCGGGGCGATCACGATCCAGTCCGAACCCTGTCCCCGCGGCGCGACCCAGGTCTGGCAGCGCGAAACCACGCCCGAGCCCGGGCCGAGCGCCGAGGAGCTCGCCGCCCGCGCCGCGCTCGCCGCGGCCGAGGCGGAACGCGATGCCGAACAGGCCCGGCTCGCGCGCCAGGCCCGCATCGAGGAACTGCTGCTGCGCGACGAGGAAGCGCGCGCGCGTGCCGCCGACCCCGCCGGTGCACGGCCCGAGCGCAAGAGCGAATGCACGCTCGCGCACGAATTCGCCGACGCCGCGAACGCGAAGGAATGGCTGAGCCTGAGCGAAACCCAGCGCGCCCGCCTGCGCAACTGGGTCATCGACCAGTGCCGCGACCCGATCGGCAATCCGACGGAAACCCCCGCGCCCCCCGCCGCCGACGTGTAGGAGCGGCTTCAGCCGCGAAAGCGCTGGCTTCGTGGCGGCGGCCGGCATGCGTCGAATCGCGGCTGAAGCCGCTCCTACAGCCGCTCCTACAGCGGCGCCTACGGCGGCGGTGGGGTTTTCGACGTGTTCGCCGCGGCGTCCGCCGATCCCGCGCGCCGGCGCGCGGCGCTGCAATGGCCCCGGGCAGCCACCGGGAGACCAGCGATGCGCGTCCGCGACGAACCGCCCAGCCTGTCGATGATGCGCCGCGGGCACTGGCTGCTGTGCCGCATCCGCGGCGCGCTGCACGTGGAGACGCTGCAGGCGTGGCTCGCCGAGGTGGCCGGCTGCTGCCGCGCCGACGGCGTGCGCGCGGCGCTCGTCGACCTCACCGACACCGGCGACGTGGTCGGCGCCGCCGACCAGCTGCGCCTCGGCCTGCGGATGGCCGGGGCGTGGCCGCCGGAGGTGCCCATCGCGGTCCTCGTCGCGCCGCACCTGCTGCTGCCCGAGCGCACGTTCGAGCACGTCGCGTCGCACCGCGGGCTGCGCGTGCGGAGTTTTTCCGACGCGCGCGCCGCCGCCGCGTGGCTGGCGATGCAGATGCACCCGCCGTGGCCCTGATCCGGCGACAATCGCCGCATGACCGGAACGAACAATCTGCGCGGCGTCGTCGCGATGCTTCTCGCCGTCGGGCTGTTCTCGCTGATGGACGGCGGGCTGAAACACCTGTCCGCGTACTACCCGCCGATGCAGGTGGCCGCGATCCGCGGGCTGTCGGCGCTGCCGCTGGTGATCGCGTGGGTGCTGTGGACCGGTGCCGCCGGCACGCTGTGGCGGATCCGCTGGCCCTTGCACCTGCTGCGCGGCGCGCTGTCGATCGGCATGCTCGCGGCGTTCGCATACGCGCTCAGGCACATGCCGCTGACCGGCGCCTACGCGCTGTTCTTCATCGCGCCGCTGCTGATCACCGCGCTGTCGGTGCCGCTGCTCGGCGAACACGTCGGGCCGCGGCGGTGGGCGGCGATCGGCGTCGGCCTGGTCGGCGTGCTGGTCGTGCTGCGGCCGACGGGCGAAGGCGTGCTCACCTGGGCGGGCCTGGCCGTGCTCGGCTCCGCGGTCGGTTATGCGCTGTCGGCGATCACCGTGCGCGTGCTGCACCGCACCGACAGCGCGCAGAGCATGGTGTTCTGGATGACGGCGATGACGGCCGCGGGCGCCGGCGCGCTCGCGTTCGCAGGCTGGGTCGCGTTGCGGCCGGAGGATGCGTGGGTGATCGCGGCCGTCGGCGTGACCGGTTTCGCCGGGCAGGTGGCGATCACCGAGGCGTTCCGGGCCGGCGAGGCGTCGGTGATCGCGCCGTTCGAATACAGCGCGCTGGCGTGGGGGCTCGGGCTCGACTGGCTGGTCTGGCGCGCGCTTCCCGACGGGTGGACGTTCGTCGGCGCCGGCATCATCGTCGCCAGCGGCCTGTACCTGATCCATCGCGAACGCGTGCGCGGCGGCGAGCCGCCGGTGGCGGTCCCGGACTGACGACGCCGCACGGGCGACGAAGCGGGTCGCCGCGCCGCGTTATGCTCGCGGCATTCCCGCTCCCGCCGGATCCGCCATGTCGTCGTCCCGCTTTCATCAGGCCCCGCGCGCCGCGTGCGCGCTCGTCGTGTGCGCGGCCCTGCTCGCCGGCTGCGGCGGCGAGGATCCCGCTGCACCGGCGGCCGAGACTCCGGCCGCGGCCAACGCGCCGGCCGCCGGCATCGACTGGGCCGCGTGCCGGATTCCCGGCGTGCAGGGCGCGGTCGCCGGGAAGCTCTTCGTCGTCGACGGGGGCCTGCTGCCGCCCGGTGCCGAGGACGGCCGCGAATCGATCCGGCGCGTCGACGTGTTCGTGCCCGGTCCGGTCGCCCTGCTGCTGACCGCGAAGGACGCGACCGCATGGCATCTGCGCATCTCGCCGGAGACGCAGCTGCAGGCGGTCTTCGCCAGCGGCGAGGCGACGCAGCGCATCACCGGCCAGGGCATCGGGCCGGCACGGCTGGAAAGATCGGCCGCCTACGGCCATGACTGCGGTCGCTACTGGGTGGATGGCGGCGACAGCGCGCTCGCCGAGGTGACGCGCGAAGTGTTCGGCCGGCCGTACGACGCGCTCTACCGCATGCGCACCGGCCTCGTGATCATCGGCGGCCCCGAATCCTTCGAACCCGACAGTCTCGGGAAATAGGGTCAGTTCCCCTCGAGCCGCGCCGCCAGCCGCGCCACTTCGGCTTCCAGCGCTTCGACCCGTGCTTCGAGCGATTCGCGCGTGCCCGCCGCGGCGCGCGGCGGCGGCAGGTCGGCGGCCGAGACCGGGCCGCACAGCGTGTGCATCCAGCGGTCCTCGCGCTGGCCCGGTCCGCGCCCCAGGTTCACCACCAGTCCGCGCTGCTGAAGCCGTTCGAGCAGCGCGCGCGCGTCGTCGCCGCCGGCGATCGGTGCCAGCCGCTCGCCGCGCGCGAGCAGCTCCGAAGCGGTCTGGGCGCCGCGCAGCAGCAGGGTCGCCAGCAGCGCCTGCTGCTGGCGCGTGACGGAATACGACTCGGCGAAACGGTGCTCGTAACGCTGCGCCCGCGCGCCATGCACCGATCGCACCAGTCGCCGTGCCTCGAGCGCGCGCAGCGCGTGGCCCACTTCGCCGGCATCGAGTTCCAGCACCGGATCACGCGCGGTCTTCTGGTTGCAGGCGAGCTGCACCGCGTTCGCGGTGAGCGGGTACGACTCGGGCGTCGTCGCTTCCTTCTCGACGAGGCTGCCGAGGATGCGCGCCTGCGTCGCGTCGAGACGCTCGGGTCCGGGAGTGGCATCCACACCGTCGGTCATGGGAAGGCATCCGCGCCGGAAGGGAACCGCGATGATAGCGTCACGCCGCGTCCCACCCGATACAATTCCGCCCCCGAAGTCCGGAGATGCGCGATGACGTTCCGCCCGCACGCCCGCGCGGAGGCGAGCGACGACCCGCCCGTGATCCGCCTCGTCGGTTTCGACGGCGACGACACGCTCTGGCACAGCGAGGGCTTCTACCGCGCGGCGCAGGCCGAATTCGAGGCCATCGTCGCGCGCTACGCCGATCTCGCCGACGCGCGCCTGCACGAACGCGTGCTCGCGACCGAACGCGCGAACCTGAAACTCTTCGGCTATGGCGCCAAGGGCATGACGCTGTCGCTGCTGGAAACCGCCTACGCCGTCACCGGCGGGCGCATATCGGCGGCCGACCTGCACGCGATCCTCGGCATCGGCAAGCAGGTGCTGACGCATCCGGTGGAACTGCTGCCGGGCGTGCGCGACGCGGTGGAAGCCGTGGCGCGCGACTTCGACGTGGTGCTGATCACGAAGGGCGACCTGTTCCACCAGGAGCAGAAGGTGGCGGCGTCGGGGCTGGCCGACCTGTTCCGCCGCATCGAGATCGTCAGCGAGAAAGACGCGCGCACCTACGCGCGCGTGCTCGCCGAGTTCGACGTCGACGCCGGCGGTTTCGCGATGGTCGGCAATTCGCTGCGCTCCGACATCGAGCCGGTGCTGCGGCTGGGCGGCTGGGGCGTGCACATGCCGTACCACGTCACCTGGGCGCACGAGCTGGAGAACACGCTCGAACCGCAGCACGCGGCGCGGATGCGCGAAGTCGGCGGGGCCGCGGCGATTCCCGCGGCGGTCGCGGATCTGGCGGCACGCGCGGCGCTGACCGGTCCGGGCCGGCGCGACGACTGACCGGGCCGCGTCATGGCGGTTTTCGCCAGTCGGCGGGGGCGCTACAGTCGCGCTCATCCCGGCTCGGGGCCCCGCATGTCCGACACCATCGACGCGCGCCCGTCGTATCCGCCGCATCCGGCGCTGCGCGGTTTCGCCCGGTTCGCCGGCGCCACCTGCATCGTGGTGGCGGCGCTCGCGCTGCTCGGCTGGGCGCTGGATGCCGACGTGCTGAAGTCCCTGCTGCCCGGGCATTCGAAGATGAAGGCCAATACCGCCGCCGGTCTGGTGGCCTGTGGCGCGGTGCTGATGGGGTCGCTCTCGTCGCGGCCGGCGCTGGCGTCGCTGGCGACGGCACTGGCGCTGCCGGTACTGCTGCTCGGCGCGGCGACGATTTTCGAATACGCCAGTGGCGTTCCGGTCGGCATCGATACGCTGCTGTTCGACGACCCCGACGCGGTCGCCGAGGGGCGGCCGCCCGGACGCATGTCGCAGATCAGCGCGGTGGCGTTCGTGCTGCTCGGCTGGCTCGGCCTGACGGTGCGCGACGGATCGGCCGGCGTGTTCCCGCCGCTGGTGGCGCTCGGCGTCGTGACGATCGGCCTGTTCGCCCTCAGCGCATATGGTTACGCGATGGGCATGGGCAGCCGCGAGGCGCCGTTCAACCCGATCTCCGTGCACACCGCGATCCTGCTGCTGCTGCTCGGGCTCGGCTGGCTGGCGGCGCAACCGCACGCGCGGGTGATGCGCGTGCTGTCGGCGCCCGGACTCGGCGGCGAGCTGGCGCGGCGCACGCTGCTGCCGGCGCTGCTGATCCCGGCGGTGCTCAGCTATGGCGCGCAGGTGCTGCGCAACGGCGAGCTGCTGTCGGACGGGGCGATCATCACGTGGCTGGCGGTGTCGTCCGGCGTGGCGGTGGCGACGATGATCTGGTGGGTGAGTTCGCTGCTCGACCGGGTCGAGTCGCAGCGCCGCGTCACCCGCGAACTGCGCGATTCGGCGCATACCGACGCGCTGACGGGGCTCGGCAACCGGCGCGCGTTCGACGCCGCGCTCGGTCGTCTGCTCGCGGCGCACGCGGCCGGCGGCCCGCCGTTTTCACTGTTGCTGCTGGATCTGGACCACTTCAAGGCCTACAACGACAGCTTCGGCCACCCGGCCGGAGACGAGGCGCTGCGCCAGGCCGGCCTGCTGCTGGGCATCGCGCTGCGGCCCGGGGACATCGCCTGCCGCTACGGCGGGGAGGAGTTCGCGGTGCTGTTGCCGGGCGCCGACGAGGACGGCGCGATGCGCGTGGCCGAACGCATCGTGCAGGAAATCCGCGGCGGCCTCTGGACGCGACGGCCGGTCACCGCGAGTGTCGGTGCGGCGACGGCGCAGGCCGGCGACGACGCGCACCGCGTCGTCGAGCGCGCCGATGCGGCGCTTTATGCCGCCAAGCGCGCGGGGCGCGATCGCGCCCGCTTCGAAGCCGCATGACTACTCGGGCGACCAGCCCACGCCGAGCATCAGCGTCGTGCGCGAATCGTCATCGACGATCGGGCTGTCGGCGATCCCGTCGGGCAGCCACGCATGGCCGACGCGCGCGAACAGCGACCAGTGCGACGCGAAGCGACGCGTGGCCAGCAGCGAGAGCTCCGGGATCACCGCCGCGTCGGCGCGATACGCCGGCCGCCACGCGGTCGCCTCCGCGGCGCGCACGCCGTAGTAGTAGTCGACCAGGTCGTCGCTCTGCCACTTCAGCGCGAGCTGCGGCACGAAGGTGAATCCGCCGGCGCGGAACAGCGCGGTGTAGGCGGCTTCGATTTCGTGGCCGCCGCTGCGGTCGAGCACGTCGGTCGCCGCGGACAGTTCGACCTGGCCGAACCCGTCGCGTCGCCAGCTCGCGGCGACACCGGCGTCGAGCGAGAATTCGCGATCGTCCATGCCGGCGAGAAAAGCGGAATCGTCGGCGTCGTAACCGTCGCCGCGCACCTGCAGGAACGGGCCCAGTTCGAAGCCGCCCTCGCGCACCGCGACGATGCCGCCGCGCAGGCCGCGCAGGTACGCACGCTCGCCTTCGAACCGCAGCAGTGGCAGCACCCGCAGGTCTTCGTCGAGGTCGCGGTACGGCGCGTCGCGCTCGATCGCCAGCGCGCCGAAGGTCCAGCGCGGCGGCGGCTCGGCGGCCGCGGCCGGACCGGCGGACAGGCCCGCGAGCACGAGCGGGAGAACGGCGAACGCTTGGCGGAACGGGGCGGTGGCGGGCATCGGGCGGACTCCGGGACGACCGCGGCCGGTGTAGCCGCCGAAACGTCGTCCCGGAGTGATTGTGGCTCAGGGCAGGGTGAAGTCGATCGGCACCAGCGCATACGCCGGCACGGCCACGCCGTCGCGCTGGGCCGGGTGGAAGCGCCAGTCGGCCAGCACCTTGTCGCGCGCGGCGCGATCGAGGTCGCGATGGCCGCTGCTGCGCTCGACGGTGACCTCGACCGGCCGGCCGAAGGCGTCGACCAGCACGCGCAGCAGCACCCGGCCCTCGTCGCCGGCGCGCAGCGACGGGCGCGGATAGCGCGGCGCCGGATTGGCGAGGTACGCGAGCGTGGCCAGCTGCGGGCCGGCATCGAACGTCGTCGGCGGCGGCCCGACATCGGCCACCGGCCCGGCAGCGATTTCTCCCGTCTCGAACACGGGGGCGGGATCCACCGGCGGCGTATCGGGGACGACGATCCGCGGCGGGTCGACCGGCACCGGTGTCGGCTGCACCCGCGTCAGCACCGGCGGTGGCGGTGTGGGCGGAATCGGCGGGGGCGGCAGCGGTTCGATATCGATGATCGTCGTGGTGCGCGGCGCCGGCGCGGCGGGCGGCTCCCACCGGCTCGGCAGCATCAGCACGGCGAACACCAGCGCGTGCAGGGCGACGACGGCGGCATTGGCGGCGACGCGCTTGGGATCGACGTCGGCGAACGGGGACGACACGGGCAGGGCATGGGTCATGGGACACCTCCTCGACGGGCATCCGATCCAACGCGCGGCCAGGGCGGACGGGGTTTCGAGCCGCCACGGTGTTTCACCCTGCGTGGACCGGCCGGCCGCGGCGGTCGGCTACGATGCGGTTCCCGCCCGCCGCGACGCCCATGTCCCGAACGCTTCCGCTCCTGCTGCTCGCCGCCACCTTCGCGCTCGCCGGCTGCGATCGCGACGCCGCGCCCGCGACCGACGGTCCCGATGCTTCCGCGGCGCCCGATGCGACGGCGGATGCCCGTGCCGAAGCCGACGATTTCGAGCGCACGTGGCTCGGCGTGCTGCCGTGCGCCGACTGCGACGGCATCCAGACGCGCCTGCAGCTGCAGCGCGACGGCGACGCGCAGACCTACGACCTCGAGGAGACCTACCTCGGCGCCGATGGCGAGGCGGTGTTCACCCAGGCGGGGAAATGGGTGCAGGAAGACGGCGACGGCGTGTCGTTCCACCTCGATCCGGACACGCCCGGCGGCCGACGCTACGCGCTGCGCGCGGACGGCTCGCTCGACCTGCTCGACAGCCACGGCGCCCCGCTCGAACCCGCCGGCCACTACCGGCTCCAACGCCTGTAGGAGCGGCCGGCCCCCGGTGCTAGATGCCCCGCGCGCCGCCCGGCGCGTCCGGAGCCCCGACATGACCCTTCGCCGCCACCTCGCCGCCGCCGCCCTCGCGCTGGCGCTCGCCACCCCCGCGCTCGCGCAGGATTTCGTATTCGGGTTCAGCCCGCGCACCGGCGACGCGTTCGTCGACGCGCAGCTGGGCGACATCAACGTGTACGCGCGCGGCGACACGAGCGGCTTCATCGACGACGTCGTCGTCAGCCTCGGTGCGCCGCGCGTGCTGGTGCGCGAGCTCTATCTCGAACGGCGCTGGGCGCCGGGCGACATCTATTACGCCTGCGCGATCGCGCGGCAGCTCGGACGCCCGTGCGTCGAGATCGTCGACGTCTGGGAGCGCGACCACGGACAGGGC